>OMKD01000070.1 GCA_900299495.1 Sphingobacteriales bacterium | reverse complement strand
CACAAGTAATTTTATTGACTTAAATTTCAAGTTTTATTTTGGATATTATAGAATCACATATTGTACCTACAGGCGTAACTAAAACCAGACTTTCAGATTACGGAAAAGGAATATTTAAATTATTGCCTTCCCGTAAAGGGTTTAAAAAAGCCATCTTGCGTGGTAATATTTTAGTAGATGGTGAGGTGGCAAGCACAGGACACTGGGTAATGCCAGGTCAAGAGATTGCGCTGAAAAACACCTCTCAAAGATCCATCAAGGTATTGGAAAAAGTAGTCCCTGTAGTATATGAGGATGAGCATTTGGCCATTATAAATAAACCAGGTGGATTGATGGTGAGTGGTAACTCCTTTCAAACTCTTGTAAATGCCTTACCATTCAATCTCAAAGAATCCGCTGAAGAAGATAAATTGCCTGTTTTTTATCCGGTACATCGTATAGATGCACCTACCTGTGGTTTGGTGATGATAGCCAAAACCAAAAGGGCTCAGATAAAGCTGGGAAGTATGTTTGAGCAGAAAGAGATCGAGAAGACATACAGAGCTGTGGTGCACGGTATCCCAAGTCCGGAAAAGGGGACAGTGGATATGCCAGTGGATGGGAAGCCTTCCGTTTCTAATTATAATTGTATTCGTCAATCTAAATCCAAGCGTTTTGGGGACCTAAGTGTAGTCGATCTTCAACCCTTGACGGGAAGGACTCATCAGTTGAGAAAACATATGCAATTGTTAGGGCATCCAATTCTCGGCGATAAATTATATGGTACGCCGGATAATATCCTTCACGCAAAGGGCCTTTTCCTTTGTGCAAGTAGATTAAAGTTTGTTCATCCATTAAGTAATAAGCTGCTCGACATTTCCATCGACCCACCTAATAAGTTCGATTACTACATCAATAGAGAGGCTAAAAGATATGAGATGAGTATATCCGAATAATGGATGTAGCTATTGATTAAAGTAGTATCTTTGGGCTTTGTTTTAAGTATATGGAATCAATAAGTATCAACAAGTATATCAGTAGTACAGGCTTTTGTTCTCGAAGAGCTGCAGATAAACTATTGGATGAGGGTAGAGTGAAGATCAATGGAGTTCTTGCCAAAAAAGGGAATAGAGTTACGGATGAAGATAAGGTATCAATCGATGGCAAGCCCTTGGAAGCAAAGGAAGAACAGGTATATATATTGTTGAATAAGCCTGTAGGGATTACTTGTACCACTGATCTTAAGGACAAGGATAATATTGTTGATTTTGTGAATTATCCTGATCGGATTTTTCCGGTAGGTAGGTTAGATAAGCCATCTCAGGGGCTAATCCTACTAACCAATGACGGTGATATTGTAAACAAGATCTTACGTGCCGGAAATGCCCATGAAAAAGAATATTTGGTTACTGTTACAAAACCTATAACGAAGTCTTTTATCAAAGGAATGGCAGGCGGGGTGCCACTTCTGGGTACCAAGACCAAAAAGTGTAAGGTTAAACAGATCGGTAAGCATAACTTTTCAATAATTCTTACAGAAGGTATGAATCGTCAGATTCGAAGAATGTGCGAATATTTTGATTATAAAGTAAGCCGATTGAAAAGGACTCGAATCATGCATCTTACAATCGGTGATCTTCCGAATGGAAAATGGAGACATCTTACTAAAGCAGAATTGGACAAGTTGAAAAAGTCTGTTCAGTTTTCTTCAAAGACAGCACCATAATCTAATTCAACCCAAAAAAATACGCTTGAGTCGATTTTTCTGCACGGCATTACTTTTTATTTGTTATTTGCGCTCAAACATCTTTCGAACATGAAAAGAATCCCAGCACTATTAAGTCTACTACTCACTACTATTACGCTTTTTGCTCAGCAATATAATTCAGATGGGGTGGATGGTCGTTTTGCTTTTGGAATGGATGGGCAACAAATTTTGTACGGATATCCCAATTCTCAACCGACCTCATATTTCATGATAAGGGTAGAAAAACCAGGTGGTGGGTATGTCTACGGCTCAAATAAAAAAGGTACACATCAGAAATTGAACGCACTAAAATCTGTTGCCGAATTAATTGTTCGAGAAGGGGTGCAAGTGCAACAAAATAAATTTCGCTTTTCAGCTTTTGATATCCTTCAGGAAATAATTCCGCTTAATAATTTCGATCAACCGGCCCTAGCAGGAGAGGTGGTTCGTAAATACAGAGTGGATTATCGGATAACCAATTATACGGACCAAGATTTTTCAATGGGATTTGCTCAATTTTTGGACTTTAAGATTGGGGATAATGACGCTTGTAGAATGGAATTTCAACAGCAAAGAGTTGAGGAGAGTACAATTATAGAGCCTCAAAATGAATCTTGCTCTGTAAAGTTATATCAAAAAGATTTTGATAAACAGGGCTTTGCTGGGGAGTTGGAGTTTGTTTCGGGAATGTCAGAAAGACCAATGCCTGCAAGACTTTACTTTGGGGATTACAGAGACCTTGAATCTAAGATCTGGGGATGGCAGTTGAGTAGGTCGAAATATTTGGATGCCGCAATGGTGTTAGAGTGGGACGATTTGATTGTTTCTGCTGGTCAAACAACCGTGAATAGTTTCCATTTAGGTATACCTGACTTTGTAAAAGGTAATTTAGAGGTATCAAAATCTTTACTGTTTGAAACAGCTGATTTTATCAATCATTCTTTGTTTTTTAAGCTGGGCGTAAGTCAACTAAGTTCAGAACAAAAAAGGACATTGAAGAACCTACTGGAGAACAAGTCCATTGAACGGATAATAATTAATGGTTTTTCAGATAAGGTAGGATCTGCAAAGCAGTGTCAGTTGGTGTCTGCACAAAGAGCGAAGTCAGTTAAAACCTACTTGGAACAATCACTAGAGATGAATATTCCCTATGAGGTCAATGCATTTGGAAGCAGTAGGGCAGGTGTCTTAAAGGAAGATCAGCAAAAGACAGGTAATGAGAAAGATAGGAAGGTTGACCTCTTAATTGAACTGAGGTAGTCAATAAACGTATTAATATTTTTTAATTGCAAGTTTTTGGTTATCTTCATAAGAACAACACAACACTCACAATACTTGATAATCCAAATCTAGTAACTACAAGAACAAATTATAGTTTGAAAAAACTTATACATACCTTATTAAAAAATTCAGGGTCAAGGACCCAGTCTGTACCTTCCATTTTTGGCAATTCAGATCGACTTCAACAAGAATTTGTCAGAATTCTTTATGATGTTATGATCTTAGCATCTTTCAATAAAGATACCTTCGAAATCGTCGATATAAAGCTTATGAATAAAGTGCTCAAGCATTTGTCGATAGAGAATTTGAACAAAGAATGGTTGTTGAATCGAATTATGATTCACCAAATTCAAACATTGAGCCTAGAAGATATTTTGCTTGACTTCGGTACATATATGTCCTTGGAGCAACAAGAACTTGTTGTTCAGGCGGCTTTGATAATTACACGTACTGATCGTTCTATTTCTGAGAAGAACCTTCAATTATTGATCGGTTT
>OMKD01000069.1 GCA_900299495.1 Sphingobacteriales bacterium | reverse complement strand
TGGAGCGAGAGACGGGATTCGAACCCGCGACCCCGACCTTGGCAAGGTCGTGCTCTACCAGCTGAGCTACTCTCGCGAAAAATATGCATTTAAGTATGCGTGCCTTTCTCTAAAGGCGATGCAAATATAGGATAAAAAAAGTCAATTTGAAAAAAAGAATGTGCTAAAATCTTAAAAAAATGCATCCTTTTTTTTGTTATGTCAACTAAGTCGCTGATTAACATTAAAATCGCTTGAAATTATTTATTTACTTTTTTTGTCTCTTTGTGTAATAATAGGTCTCTAGCTGCGATCTGATCGCCAAATTAGAGCTTTCCGATTGATAAATGTTGTTTTGATCACTGTCAATAATTCTGGCTTTTACATTGTCTTTTAGTTGTATTGCCAGGAAGTCTATTATGGCTTTTATACCATTTTTATCATATACAGGGAAGCAGGTTTCAATTCTGTGATACAAATTTCTAACCATCCAATCTGCTGAAGACAAATAGACCTTGGTGTCTCCATTGTTATGGAATACAAATATTCTCGAATGTTCAAGAAAACGGTCTATCACGCTAATCACATTTATGTTTTTACTAATGCCTTCTACACCAGGAATCAAACAGCATATACCTCTTATGATCAGATCAATTTTGACTCCTGCCTGTGAAGCTTCATATAATAAATTGATCATCTCTTTGTCTTGCAGCGAGTTCATTTTTAGTGTGATCGATGCCGGAAGTCCCTGTTTTGCATTTTCTATCTCTTGTAAAACCAATTCTCTTAAACCTGAGCGAAGATTGAACAAGCCAACAAGTATGTTGTCAAACTTCTGTAAAGGTACCTTGCTTGTCTCTAGGAAGTTGAATATCCTTGCAACTTCTGAAGTTATGCGCTCATCAAAGGTGAACATTCCGAAGTCAGTGTATAATTTTGCGGTGTCCTCATGGAAGTTACCAGTGCTCAAATATGAATATATTTGTTCCCCATTCATGTCCAGTTTTCGAATTAATGCAATTTTTGCATGGACCTTTACTCCAGGGAAACTATAAGCAACCTTAACTCCTGCTTTTTCCAATTCCATGCCCCAATTTAGGTTTGCCTCTTCATCAAATCGTGCTTTTGCTTCAATGAACACAAACACCTGCTTTCCTTTACGGACCGCTTTTTTAAGCGCATTCATTATTCTACTCTTTTTGGCTACTCTGTATTGCGCAATTTTGATATGAGTAACATTGGGGTCCACTGCAGCACTCTCGAAAAATTGAATTACACTTTCATAAGAATGGTATGGAAAATGTAATAAATGATCATTTTTACGGATTTGGTCAAATATACTTGGTTGATCCTCCAAGGAAGGATAGTTTATTGGAGGTAATGCAGTATCCTTTAAATGATCCATGCCGAAGGATGGAAACTTAAAGAAATCGAAGTTGTTGTGGTACCTACCTTCTTTGATGATATCTGATTTCTTGATATCGAATATCTTCATCAAACGCTGAAGCATATTCTCAGGCATTTCCCGATCTACAATAAAACGGGAAGTGGTTCCTACCTTTCTCTTTGTGATAGAGGTTTTAATTTTTTCTACCAAATCACCGGAATATTCATCATCGATGTATAATTCCGCATCTCTGGTCATTTTGATCGAGTATGAATCTATAATATTATATCCGGGGAACATCCAGAACAAAGAATGTCTTACAATGTCATCTAGGATTAAAACATGCTTTTTATCTCCAGTGCTAGGGAGGATCGTAAATCTCGGTAAATGGTCGGATGGAATCTTTACAATGGCAATCTTATGCTCTTTATTTGGGTTCTCCTTATCCTCCAATAATACACTTAGATATAGCTGTGCATTATTTAAAAATGGACGAATTTTGTTTTTATTTAAAAGAACTGGCTGAACAAATGGTAGCATGTGGTCAGTGAAATAATTCATCACGAACTCATTCTGTTCTCTGGAGAGTCTCTGCCTTTTTTTGATAATTATACCATTTTCTCTCAAGGCAGGTACTATTTCATTCTCATATATCAGCGAGAATTCCTCTTGTTGCTTATTTACAATGTCCAATAAGTTTTCCAAAAGTTCTTTTGGATCAAAGTATAGTATTTTTTGGGTCTTTTTACCTGCACGGATTAAGTTCTTCAATGAAGCTATTCTTACTCTAAAGAATTCGTCAAGATTGCTAGAGTAAATGGCAAGGAACTTTACACGTTCAAAAAGAGGTACTCCCGGGTCCTTTGCCTCTTGCAAAACTCGGTAATTGAAGGATAACCAACTTACGTCTCGATGTATTTTGTAGGTTTCTAATTCCTTAGACATTATCATAATTAAAATAGCTTCATTTGAGATTGAACTCCTGTATTAAGATCTGGTCCCTTGCAGTTTAATTCTGGAATAGCTGCAATTAAACCCTTTTGCAAATATAAGGATTGTTCGGCTGCTTTAATGTTATTTGGATGATGAAGAAAGAAATAAACTTCCTGCAGTCCTATATCTAGCCAAAACTTGATCTTATTTATCCATTTATCCAATCGGGGAAGATCAATTTGATCCTTACCACATCCCACAAATCGGATGCAAACGATGTTCCCCGCAACTTGGAGGTGAAGGACATCTCTTCTACCTGATACATCTGTGATACAGGTATGAAATCCATTCTGATGTAGCCAATTTATTTGTTCATTAAATTGAATCGGATTCAGGAACCAATCTTCATGTCTGAATTCTATTGCTAAGGGTAGTGGGCTTTTAGTATTTATTAAAAACCTTTGCAAGCTTTCCCATTTATCAGGTCCGAAATATGGAGGAAGTTGCATAAATGCACATCCGATTTTTTCTTTAAGCAATAAAACACTATCCGTAAATGATTCCATAAGCTCTTCCGATCTTAGTGAAAAAGCCCTGTGGCTTATTCCCTGAAGAATTTTTGGGCAAAACCTGAAATCTTCCTGTGCTTTCGTATACCACTTTTCTACTTGTTCATGGCTTGGGATTCTGTAATGCGTTGTGTTAAATTCAATGGTTCCAAATTGCTGGCTATAATATTCCAGATATTGATCTGCTTTGATCTTTTTAGGATACACATTTCCCTTCCATTCTTTTACCGTCCAACCTGTGCCTCCAAGGAAAACCTTAGGCGAGGATTGATCCTTTTTGTAGCCCAATAGCCGAGTCTTGTTTCCAATGGGCTCAGTCTGAAATGAGAAATCAATCTTTTCTGGTTGTTCTATTCTACCAAAATCCATTTATCTGCTTTTGAGGAAAGTTAGAAAAAAAATTACTGAATTATGATCTTTGACTAATAGGGTTCAAGGTCCAAGACTTACCTTTGCGCTATGAAAGAACCCGCGTTTCATATAAAAGCTTTGTCGGAAAGACAAACAAATGGTCAATTGCGAAAGTTGGAAGGAGATGCAAAAGCTTTTTTTGATTTCTTTTCGAATGATTATTTGGGCTTTGTTACCAATGGGACGCTGAGTTCAAGCAAAGAGGGTTATCGCTCTGGGGCTACCGGGTCCAGATTGCTTAGTGGGGATAGTGATTTTGCTTTGGAGGTAGAGCAATTTATCGCTGATTTTCATAAGACTGAATCAGCTTTGCTTTTTCAGTCAGGATATATGGCAAATCTTGGTTTGATATCCTGTATAGCTAAGCGAGGTGATACCATAATCTATGATCGACTAGTACATGCTTCTCTTAGACAGGCTGTTCAGTTATCTCCAGCTTCTGTTTTTGCTTTTGGACATAATGATATGACTGATCTGGAATCCAAATTGGAAAGGGCAAAGGGTACAGTCTTTGTTGTCACGGAAGCATTGTTTTCAATGGATGGTGACTTTGGTGCTCTTAAGGAGATTTGTGAGCTTACCAATAAGTTTGGTGGCTATGTTATTGTTGATGAAGCACATTCCACTGGAATTTTTGGTGAGCAAGGCAGGGGTTTAGTTGATGAACTTGGTCTACAAGATCAGGTTTGGGCACGAATACATACTTTTGGTAAAGCAGCAGGTGTTCATGGTGCCGTAGTTTTGGGGTCCAAACACCTCAAGCAGTTTCTAGTTAATTTTTCTAAGCCCTTTATATATACTACTGCTTCTTCAGATCATAGCCTCCACATGATTAAAGAATCATTGAACTTGTTTAAGGATGATCT
>OMKD01000068.1 GCA_900299495.1 Sphingobacteriales bacterium | reverse complement strand
GCATGCTTGATATGGGCTTCCTAGAGGATATTAAAAAAATTATGTCTTATCTACCGGAGCAACGCCAAAATTTGTTTTTCAGTGCAACTATGCCTCCTAGGATTCGTAAACTGGCTAAAGATGTTCTAAAAGATCCATTGGAGGTTTCTATTGCTATTTCAAAGCCGGCGGAAAATATCCTTCAGGCCGCTTATTTGGTCTACGATGAGCAAAAAATCCCTTTACTGACTGAGTTATTGAAAGGGAAAGAAAAATATGAATCCGTTATTATTTTCGCATCCAGAAAGAAAAAGGTAAACGAAATCAGTAGATACCTGCGTCAAGAACTTGAAAATGTTGAGGGTATTTCTTCTGATCTAGATCAGCATGAACGCGAAAAGGTTCTAGAGAGATTTAGGTCAAAACGCACTCGAATATTAGTCTCTACAGATGTATTAAGTCGAGGGATTGATATTAAGGATATCAATTTGGTTATTAATTTTGATGTACCTAATGATGCTGAAGACTATGTGCATAGAATTGGTCGAACGGCCAGAGCAAATACTAGCGGAGTAGCTATCACATTAATTAACAAGGACGACATGTCAAGTTTCTATAAAATTGAACGACTAATCGAAAAAGATGTTTTCAAAGTACCTCTTCCAGATCATTTAGGAAAAGGTCCAAAATGGGAAGTGCATTCTAACAGGAATAATTATTCTAAGAAAAGAAAGCAGTACAGAAGGTAGTTGAATCATTATCTTTATGTGTGAAAGTATTGTTAAAAAGTTTAAATAAACAGCAAACAATAACATATTCATTTAATTTATCGTTGTTTAAATCAGAAAAATAATTCAGACAGATGAAAAGAAATATCCTAATTTTTTCCCTAGCAATAATTCTTGCTTCGTGCACCGGTTTTATTAAAAATGATACTCAAGAAAATGCTGGTTGGATTGTTAGCCTAGACGAGGCTGTTGCTTTATCAGAAAAAACAGGAAAGCCCATTATGGCTAACTTTACAGGTAGTGATTGGTGCGGATGGTGTAAGCGTTTAAAGGCTGAAGTTTTTGATACGCCCGAATTTAAAGACTGGGCTTCCGATAATGTTGTTTTACTTGAGCTAGATTTTCCTAGGCGAACAGCAATTTCAGATGAATTGAAGAAGCAAAATTATAAGTTACAAAGAGAATTTGGGGTTAGAGGTTATCCGACGATTCATTTCTTCGATGCGGAGAAGGATGGTGCAGAGTCTTACAACTTTAAGAAAATAGCTCAATCCGGTTATCTAAGAGGAGGTGCAACAGCCTGGATACAGGATGCAAATAATAAATTGCAATAAAAAAAAGGGGCAGATTTTCTGCCCTTTTTTTTATTGCATTCCATAAGCCATAAACTCTTTAGCAATTTTTATGGCATTATTTTTATTGAAATTTTCTTCATCATTCAATGAACTACAAATCAAAGTTATGGTATGTGCTCCTTCTGTGAATGAAAGTAATTTTTGTTTTTCCATCCAAATAGCTCCCTGTGCTATCCCCTCTAATTTTTCAACTTTCACATCAGGAATTTCAAGATATCTATCGTAATAATTATCCACAGCTTTTTGGTCAGCTAAGTTTGATGGGATCGCACTTAGATATATAGCTATACCCCAATTATTAACTAAAATATTTGTTTTCACTCCGTAGACATTATCAATCTTTTCACAATCCCCCATGAAGTCATTTTTCTTAAATTCAAATAGACCAGGCATCTTACTGGAAAAGAACTGACATGGATCCTTTGGTAATTCAAATTCGCCGCTTAGTACCGGCTCAGAATTATTGGTATTCTCATTTTCTGTATCTCCACAGCTGATTCCTGCTATAATTAGACTGAGAAAAAAAATAGCTTTGATTGTTTTCATTGGAAAAATATTATAGTACATCAATAAGTTCAAGATTGAACAATAAAACCTCATTTCTTCCTATGATACCACCTCCCGGAGGATTACTGCCATATGCAAATTCAGAAGGTATGATCAAGGTGATAGATCCTCCTTCTTCAATTAATTGAAGGCCAATAATCCAACCTGGAATTAAATTAGCTAAAGGGAAAACAGAGCTTTCTCCTCTGTCATACGAAGAGTCAAATTTTTCATCCTGAAGGGTAAAGCCTTCATAGTGTACTTCAATAGTACTCAGGATGTTTGGTCTTACGCCTTGTCCTTGTTCTGTGATTATATAGTGGATACCTTCTTCTGTGACCTCTGTTTCAAGCCCATTGCGCTCAATGTAATCTTCAATAAGGTCTTGATCTTTCTCACTTTGCTCTTTGCATGAAGAAAAAAGGAATAGTGTAATTATTGAAAATAAAATCGCCGTTTTATACATGTAAATCAAATTTTGTTATTCAATGCCGAAATTTACAAATTATTAATAATTGATAGTAAATCTTTGTTCATTTGATTTTTAATTTAGTCGCATGAAAAGAAGAACTTTCCTTGATTTTATGCTTAAAGGAACTGCAGTTTCCTTAATTCCACTGAATCTAGTGTCTTGTACCAATGAGGGTGCTAGTACTATCAATTACGAAGGACTTAGTCCACAAACAGATGATCTGTTCAAAGTAATGGATGGATTGAAGTTTAATCTTTTGATTAAGCAGGGGGATAAAATTTCAGGCTCGGATCATTTTGGATTCCATAATGATTTTACGGCAATGATTGCTAAGCCAAATGACTCAGGTTACATCCTTTGGGTAAATCATGAGTATTTCAATCCTTTGTTCCTGCATGGTAAGGATTTGGGAGATGCAAAGACCATCAAAGATGTGGAGAAGGAATTGTATGAGGTTGGAGGTAGCCTGGTTGAGGTAAATAGAAACGAAGATGGTAGCTGGTCCGTTGTTCAGGATAGTATTTACAATAGGCGTATTCACGCTGGAACTACAATACCGTTTTCAAATCAAACCGAGGTTTTAGGTCGAAAAGAAGCAATGGGGACCTTGGCGAATTGTGCCGGAGGTAAAACACCATGGGGGACTATACTTACTTGTGAAGAAAATTATGACAGCTTTTATGGCGAGCGAAATCTGGAGGATGGCTCATTAATTGCTTCAGATTATTATGGATGGGAAAAATTCTATGACAATCCTCCTGAACATTATGGATGGGTAGTTGAAATAGATCCTTTGACAGGATCTGCTAAAAAACATACCAGCATGGGGCGTTGTGCTCATGAATGTGCAACGGTTAAACAGTTGGAAGATAAACGATGTATCGTTTATACTGGTGATGATTCAAATGACGAACACTTGTATAAGTTGATATCCAAAAATCCTGAAGATCTGTCAGAAGGGACACTCTATGTAGCAAATCTAGAGCTTGGTAAATGGATTTCTTTGGATATCAATGATCATCAGATTCTAAAAGAAAACTTTAAAGATCAGTTAGATATACAAATTCATGTACGAAAAGCAGCAAAACTTGTTGGAGCAACACCTCTCGCAAGACCAGAGGATATAGAAATAGATCCACTTTCCGGTCATGTGTATGTAGCACTGACAAACAATAAACCCAAAGGAAATTATTTGGGCTCAATCATGAAAATAATGGAGTCTAATAATGATCATGAATCCTTAACTTTTGAGTATGAGACCTTTCTGGCAGGTGGAGTTGAAACAGGCTTTGCGTGTCCGGACAATCTCGTATTTGATGCGAATGGTAATTTATGGTTTACAACAGATATTTCTGGTTCTTCTATATCGCAAGGACCTTATGAGGGCTTAGGTAATAATGCACTCTTTGTTGTGCTTAGATCCGGGGAACGTGCGGGTGAGATCATCCGGGTAGCTACAGCTCCAAAAGATGCAGAGTTAACAGGTGTTTCCTTTGCCTTAGACTCAAATGATTTGTTCGTCTGTGTGCAGCATCCAGGAGAATCAAGTGCTGACTTAGATAATTTAACATCCTCTTGGCCCGGAGAGCCCGGTGAACGTCCAAGGTCGGGTATAGTTGTTTTGAATGGACCGTTTATGGATCAGCTACTTGCTTAGTACTTTTGACAAAGTGAACCTTTTGGGACATATTTTTCATAAATATTTTTATTTATTATATGCAAATTTGTTAGATAAATAAATAGTATTATGAAGAATATTACCTTTATCTTTTTTATGTTTTTAGCAAACGCTGCTTTTGCTCAGTGTTTCTTTGGAGTAAATGCAGGAACTAGCCACTACTTTGGTGATCTTGCTAAAGCTACATCGCCTTTTTCCTCCGGTAATACAAAAGCCGTGGTAGGGCTTGAATATGGTAAATATGTCAATCAGAAATGGGATATCGTATTTGGGTTTAATGTAGGATCTCTGGCTGCGGATGATCTTTCTGCTGTTGACGCTGGCCGAATTAATCGTGGATATGAGTTTAAATCTACAATTATTGAGTTTCAGTTTTTGATGGATTATACCCTGTTTGACCTAGAGATGGATGGAGGATCTGCGCTTAAGATGGGTGTATCTTCAGGCTTGTCTATGGTGTATTTTGATCCTAGACATGCAGATGATATTATGGCTAGCCTAGTAAAAGATAATGAAAGTTATGCGCCCTTTGGTCTTGCGATACCGGTAAACGTATCCTTAGGTTTATCTTCTGAAGGGGTAGAGTATTTTGTTCAGGTTGAGACGAGAAAAACGTTCACAGATCATTTAGATGGATTCAGTAATTTAGTGAATGCTGAAACCAAAGATTCTTTCGGCTTCTTTAAAATTGGAGCAAGAATTCCAATAAAAAATTTGACAGGAAACGATTGTTTATAAAAAAAATAAGGGCTCTTCAAAGCCCTTATTTTTTTACCTATTAGTTTGTATTTACAATAGAAAAATGTTGGCACTTATTACTAAATACTTGTCAATATTGCCCACCAAAATTCACTAGCTAAAAAAGAAGTTTAAATTAAATCCATCAATATTGGACAAAAATATTTTGGGTTGGTAGTGATTATTATGAACGATGGATCTTTGAATAATTGATCCAAACAAAAGAGTCATTATCATGAAAAAAGTAATAATATTAATCCTTTATTCTACCTTCCTTGTTTTTACACTTAGTGCACAAGATTATCTTGGGATAAGTGCTGGTACTAGTCATTATTTTGGTGACCTCGCAAAACACACTGATAGATTTTCCACTGGTGATACTAAAGCTGTTATTGGTATAGATTATCAAAAATCTGTTTATGAAAACTTATATCTGTCAGCAGCTTTAAACATAGGAGCACTTTCAGCAGATGATTTTTCCTCGGATATTGAGAGCCATAGAAATCGATCCTACGACTTCAGGTCTTTTATAACTGAGTTACAATTCTTAATGGTCTACAGATTGTTTGCTATAGAGTTAAATACAGAGAGTACTATAAAGATGAATATATCAACTGGAGTTTCAGCTTTGAAATGTAAAACAAGCCATTCAAGTACTGTCCTCCGAAATTTAGTTTCAGAACTTGAGAATCCATCAAAAATTGGATTTGCTATTCCCGTGAATGTCAGTTTAGACATCGATATGAGAGATGTCACCTATTTTATTCAGGGAGAAGCAAGAAAGTCATTTACTGATTATTTAGATGGTCTGTCTGTTTTAACTGAATCAGCAGCAAACGATACCTATGGTTTCATTAAATTGGGGGCAAGAATTCCCATAAAAACTAATAAATAAAAAAAGAGGCTTATAAGCCTCTTTTTTTATTTATTCTATATTAGTGAACACCATCTGTACATCTTCATCATCTTCCATCTTATCAAGCATTTTTTCTATATCAGTTATTTGCTCTTCAGTGAAAGATGTTGGAGCATTTGCAATTCGTTTCAGGGTGGCAGACTCTACTTTCAATCCTTGCTTGTCAATAGCGGTAGAAAGTGTTCCAAAATCACTGAAGCTACCATAGATTATTATTCTGTCATCAACAGCTTCGATTTCTTCCAATCCTGCATCTATTAATTCTAATTCCAGTTCGTCGATGTCCATTTCCTCTGTTTTTTCAATTTCAAAAACAGCCTTTCTAGTAAACAAGAACTCCAAAGATCCTTTGGGTACTAAAGAACCTCCTGCTTTATTGAAGTATGACTTTACATTGGCTACAGTTCTATTGTTATTGTCAGTAGCACATTCTACCACAACCAAAACACCATGTGGTCCTTTGCCTTCAAATATTGTTTCAACTAACTGGTCAGCATCTTTACCCTCAGCTCTCTTTATAGCAGCAGCTATATTATCCTTAGGCATATTTGCTGCCTTTGCATTCTGAATAGCTGTTCTGAGTTTTGCATTCAATTCCGGATCATATCCACCATCTTTAGCTGCAACTGTAATTGCTTTAGCTAACTTTGGAAATATCCTGGACATTTGTCCCCACCTTTTCTCTTTCGCTGCTCTTCGGTATTCAAAAGCTCTTCCCATATTATATATAGACTTGTTTAAATTAAAATTTCCCCAAAAATTAGAGTATTGGGACCAAAAATACAAATTGACTAAAAAGTCTTTAATGTTTTCGTCACACAAATTGACAATTCATTAAATTTAATTGATGTAATCACTTAAAATTTACGATTTCGAATGACAAGATCATTACCCTACTACAAAGAGGTTTGTGTGGACACTTTAGAGGATGCAATTCAAGCAGAATTGAACGGAGCTGACCAAATAGAACTTTGTTCAAGACTCGATTTAGACGGCCTTACACCTTCGCAAGAGTTAATGGAGCAAGCATTTTCAAAAGTAAAGATTCCAATTAAACCTATGTTACGGCTGCGAGGAGGGGATTTTGTTTATACCCGCCAAGAAAAGGATGCAATGTTAAATGCCTTGGAAATTCTAAAGCAATTTGATTGCAAATCCATTGTTTTTGGTGCACTTACAATGGATGGGCATATTGACCAGACCTTTTTGAAGGAAATAACAACGCTTATTGGTAATCATGTTTTATGCTTTCACAAAGCGATAGATTATAGTACGAATATTCTCGAGTCCTGCTCAGTGCTCAGCACCTTTGAAAGGGTGACTGAAATCCTGAGTTCAGGAGGTGCACAAACGGCGAGGGGAGGAGTGGACACACTTATAGAAATGAAAAAAAATATTCGACCGGATCAAAAATTGATTGCTGCAGGTAAAATTAGACCTGAAAATGTTTCCGAGCTCCATAATTTACTTAATTTGGAGTATTATCACGGTAAGAAAATTATAAACTATTAGTATGCAGAATCTAATGCCATTTCATTTAGCAGTACCAGTTCATGATCTGGAAAAAGCCCGCTGGTTCTATGGGACCGTAATGGGGTTTGAAGAAGGTAGATCTTCGGATCATTGGATAGATTATGATTTTTTTGGTCATCAGTTTGTTGTGCATTTAGATGAAAACATGCAGGTTGAATCAAATCTCGCTTCAAATCCTGTAGATGGACACGATGTACCTATTCCTCATTTCGGGGTTGTTTTGACCTTAGAAGATTGGAATGATCTTGCAGATAAATTAAGAGCTATAGATACGAAGTTTATTATTGAACCTTATATTCGATTCAAAGGAGAGCCTGGGGAGCAGGCAACTATGTTTTTTAAGGATCCAAGTGGGAATGCCCTAGAGTTTAAAGCCTTTAAAGATATGGCTATGCTGTTCGCTAAATAGGAAGGTCTAATGTTCAAAGAAAAATTCTTACAATGGTCCTCCGTATTTAATGCTGGACCTGGAAAAAATAAAATAAGCTATACGCTTGACAAATACTCAGCATACTTCCTTGGATTAAACTCCGAAAATCAAAAGGAATTTATCCGTCGAACAGGTTTGTTTATCAAGTCTATGGAGTTTAAAGCGGTAGGCAATCATTTAGTAAGTGATGAAATGCGAATTCTAATTGCTTCTGGGTTCGTGCAGATAACATTCGGCTTGGAACACTTTGTTTTTAATCATTTCCAAAAGATTCTGATAACACCCAGAGAATATAATTTCAGAGGCTTTAAAGGTAAATTGCTTGGGCATGTAGACTACAAGCATAGGTTGATCACGTTAAGCTGGGAAAATTCTAAATATGGTTTTAAGGTAGAGGATGATGCACATAATGCTGTATTGCATGAGATGGCACACGCTATTGAATTTGAAAACAGAAAGTGGTTAAAGGTTTTTCATCGATCAAAAGGAGGATTCGGAATTTTTAATTATGTGATTTCTGTTATTCTGCCAGGTAATTATTTTTTGTTTGAGCAGGAGCTCTACAGGAAATGGCTGGATATTGCTAGAAGAGAGATGAAGATTATGAACAGCAATAAGGAATACTTCTTAAAGCAATATGCCGCTAAGAATATTCACGAGTATTTTGCTTGTTCTGTGGAGGCTTTTTTTGAACAATCAGCATCCATGAAATCTGCTTTACCAGAAGTTTATAATACTTTAGCAGAATTATTGAATCAAGATCCTTTAAAACCAAATAACATCAGGCTAAACTAATTAGGTATGTTCAATTTTAAAGAAATTTTTTCCGTTTCACTTATTCTATTTTCAGTAATCGATATCGTTGGAAATATTCCCATAGTGATTAGTCTAAAAGAACAGGGTAAAAAGATTGAGGCAGGAAAGGCAACTATAGCATCCGGTGTGCTGATGTTGTTGTTCTTACTTGGAGGAGAGAAGATTCTAGGTCTCTTTGGAGTAGATGTTAAATCATTTGCTGTTGCGGGTGCTATTGTCATGTTTATTATTGGACTCGAGATGATCCTCAACAGAGAGATTTTTAGAAATACAGAGGATGAAACCAGTGCCACTTCTATATTTCCCTTGGCCTTTCCTTTGATTGCTGGAGCAGGTACCCTGACGACTATATTGTCCTTGGAAGGTGCCGGTTATATGAAGCAGGATATTGGAATAGGTATTTTACTCAATCTTGTAGTTGTCTTTTTTGTATTGAAATTTTCAACTGCAATTCAAAGAAGAATTGGGAAACAAGGTGCTAAGATTTTGGAAAAGGTATTCGGGATTATATTATTAGCGATTGCCATTAAGATTTTTACAAATAATTCAATTCTCCACGAACTTTTGGATGCTTTAAGAGCTAATATAGAGTAAATAGCCCCTTAAGAATTATTTAGGATTTCATTTGTACCAGATAGTAAGTTGAAGGGGTTAGTAGTATTGTATTCTAAATTGTTCTATTAATTTATACATGCAAAAACCACTTAACAAAATTGGCTGGATAACCGGAGCCTCTATCGTGATCGCAAATATGATAGGGGCTGGTGTTTTTACAAGTTTAGGGCTTCAGCTTGAGTTTGTCCAGGATCCTAATTATATACTTTTGCTTTGGGTTCTTGGTGGTTTCATGGCTTTAAGTGGCGCGTTTAGTTATGCAGAACTTGGCGTTCATTTCAAGCGATCAGGAGGAGAGTATCAATTTCTTTCAAAAATATATCATCCGATCCTAGGATATCTATCGGGCTGGGTCTCTATAACAGTAGGTTTTTCTGCTCCTATAGCTCTAGCAGCAATATCAATAGCTGATTATGCTCAGATATTTACAGAACTCCCCTTGAAAATTATTGCCAGCGTAATAATTTTATTGGTCGCATCTATTCATAGTTTTACCATAAATAATAGCAGCCTTTTTCAGAAGCTTATCACGCTGATAAAAATAGTGGCTATTGTCATGTTTGTTCTATTCGGGCTATCGGTTGCTGAGGATTCTAAGCTTTATACTTTTCATTCTAGTACAGTAGATTTTTCTAATTATTCACTTGCTGTTGCATTTGTATTTGTTTGTTTTTCTTATTCAGGTTGGAATGCTGCTGCTTATATTACCGGTGAGATAAAGAATTATAAAGAGAATTTACCCAAAGCCCTTATTTGGGGGACATTGATTGTTACCGGTCTATACGTGCTTGTGAATTTTGTATTCTTAAAGAATGCAAGCTATGAGGAACTTGTTGGGCAGATTGAAGTTGGCCAAATTGTTGCTAATAATTTATGGGGTGAAAAGGGTAGCCAATTGATCTCTGCTATTATTATTTTGATTTTGTTTTCTGGGGTAAGTGGTATGATATGGGTAGGTTCGAGGGTTACTCAGGTCTTGGGTGAGGACTATTTAATTTGGAGGAGATATGCCAAACGTAATCAAAATGGAGTTCCTGTTCGCGCTATATGGCTTCAAGCGATTATAAGTATCGCTTTTGTTTACAGCGGTAGTTTTGAGCAGGTGCTGATTTACAGTAGCTTCATTATTCAATTATTCAGTTTGCTAGCAGTGATTGGTTTGATTGTACTCAACCGAAATAAGGATTATCGAAATGAAGCTGAAACCTACAAGAGTCCGCTGTATCCAATTCCTCAAATATTTTTCATTATTACCAGCCTTTGGGTTTTGTTTTTCTTAATGCTTGATAAGCCAAAAGAATCAATATTTGGAGTGTTGAGTTTATTACTTGCTGCACTTACTTACTTTATCAATAAGCATCTAAGTAAAGATTAAGCCTGTTAAATCTTTTAAGTCTATTCTCAAAATGAAATAAAATATTGCAAAGTTACATGCATTGACTATTTTTGTTTGAAATATTAAGTATAGAAAAACAAAATTTAGCAATGAAGCACATCTACTTTCTCACACTTTTAATTGCTATGGTATTCCCTGCATTGATACATGCACAATGTGATACCACAGCTATTGACCAAAGCACTTATGAAATCTTCTTCGCCGATGCTGTAGGAGGAAATAACGTCCCGGAAAATGCAATTGATGGAGATCCTACTACATTCTGGAATACTGGAGGTAATGCTCCTTTTCCGCATGATCTGATTATTGATCTTGGAGAAGAAAAAGTATTGAATGGATTGTCTATAAAGCCAAGAGCTAATTCCAATCTTGGAAAACTAAGTGAATATCAGATTTTCTTGTATTCAGACCCGGGTAATCCAAGTTTTGATCCTGAGGCTGGAGGTACCATTCTTTATTCAGGACCATGGCAGGAATCTCCTGAAAATATTTACTTCGGAAATACGGAAGCAAGGTATGTTCATATTTCTGCTTTATCAAATTTTGATCCTTCTAACAATAATAGACTGATGATTGCAGAGGTTGTTGTTTATGAGGACACGTATTGTGAGGATGAAGGTCTATTAAATCAGATCATATCTTTCGATCCTATTAGTAAAAAGACTACTGAAAGTTCAGATGTTGAGTTGGTTGCCAGCTCGAATCTTGGTACTGAAATTTCTTTTGAAATAGTAGAAGGGGAGGACGT
>OMKD01000067.1 GCA_900299495.1 Sphingobacteriales bacterium | reverse complement strand
CTGCACGCATATTGTCTTTACAGATCAAGCCATCCTTTTGTAAACGTTCGATTTCGATTTTTTTAACGGATATATCCATTACCTCCACTTTGTGGAGAACAGGTACGACATACATACCTTTATCGGAGGCTACTTTTGTGCCTCCAAAACCAGTTCTTACAAGGGCTTCACCTTGGGGGATTTTCTTGTAGAACATTGCGATAATTGCAAAGAATATCAGGACTAGGAATAAGAAACCTACCAATATTGCTATTGCGATGGAAAACATTGGGTTCATGAAGTAGGATTTAGAATTGTTTTATGTAATAATATTTTTTGTCATCTGACTGGTTGATGATGATTACCTCATCATCCGTGTTGATTGAAGTCCCATCCAGGGATTTTCCATAAACGGTTAAGGTATCATCATTGATTTTTAAGCGCACATTGCCAATCTTGTCTCCACTAATGTTAGATAGGAGCAGACCTGTTTTACCTTCGAATTTATGCGCTTTGTCACCATCCTTTTGTAAATGTCTAAAGAATGATTTGAAAGGGCTTGTTATCCACTTGTTTAACAGTAAGGACGGAAACATAAGCATAATGCACAATGCAATACCAAAATCACTATGTGCGCTATCTGTGAAGTAGGTCAAAGATATAGTCAGCGCCCACCAGGTAAAAATCCAAGAAGTAAATGTAAACATGAAGGGTAGATCAACAAAGTTGAAATATACTAGCACCTTCTGCCAGCCTTTAAGTTGGTTTTTACTAAGATGGTCTTTCTGAATTTCTGCGTTAGACAGATTACTGAATTCGAACTCTGTATCCAGATCTAGATCAAGGTCAACATCAAAATCGCTGTCTATTTCAATACCACTGATTATATTGAAAATCCAATACAGGAAGAGTAGGCCCAGAAATGCGCTCAGAGCCACATTTGCCGGGGCAAATAGAATGTTCATCAATTCGTTCATTAGGTAGTTGATTTAGTAAATAGTGTTGATTCTAATATAGAATTAGACCGCTGAATAGCCGCTTTTTTTCGGCGAAAATCCATTTTTATTCGAGGAAGCTAAAATCTTGGTGACACAATTTAGTTTTCTGAAGGGATATGTAGTAATATTTATTAAATAAAATTATTTTTGGTCCTTAAACGTGAATTTATGGAGTTTATCGAAAAGGTATCAAGGTGTATCAAGGAAGCTCAAGAGAGTGGAAGTTTATTAGAAAGAGAAGATGTTTTGAGTGGTTATTCGGGAAAGAAGTTATACGGGACATTGCAAAGACTTGCAAAGGAAGTACTTACTGAAGATACCTGTTATCTTGAAGTTGGTGTATATCAGGGGCTCACTTTGTTGTCAACGGCTTTAGCGAATCCTAAAGCTTCCTTTTACGGTATAGATAATTTTGCGTTTTTTGATCCAGAGGGTAAAAATAAAAGTCTTGTAGAAGAACGAACGGCTAAGTTAGGATTAGAAAATACCACTCTGATTAATGCCGATTATGAAGATGCACTTGAAAATCTTGAGCAATATATAGGCGATAAGAAAGTGGGTGTATATTTTATCGACGGACCTCACGATTACAGAAGCCAATTAATGTGCTTGTTGCTTATTAAACCATATTTGGCAGATAATGCTGTAATCCTTATTGATGATAGCAATTATCGTCATGTGCGTCAAGCCAATAGAGATTTTCTGAAAACAGATACAGATTTCAAATTATTATTTGAATCGTATACGCCTGCTCACCCTATGAATCTTAAAGGTAAAGATAAAGAGAAGGCCCTCCAAGGCTGGTGGGATGGCATCAATATAATTGTAAAGGATGCTAAAGGTCAGTTGAATCAAGAATTCCCTGAGACTTTGAGAAATAGGGATCTCTACGAAAATGAACACTTGCTGCATGCTTCGCAATATCCTGAACAAACATTATTCCTTTGGGAGATTATGAAGAAATTCAAACTCTATCCATTATTGAATATACTTCGTAAACCAAAAAAGGAGTATTCGGGTAAATTCAAAAACGCAAATACATATTCTGAAGGATTATCTCAAAATGGTAAATTCAATTCGTCTCTAGATTCATAATATCTGGAAAAATTAGAATTCATGAAATAATTGCTTAAATTTTATTTATAAACTTTTAAGCATGAGAATTCTAGTTTGTCTTTTATTTATCTGCTCATATATTTCCCTGTCGGCACAGGATACTTTCTCCATAGTTGCTATGGATGAGGAAACAGGAGAAGTAGGTAGCGCAGGTGCTTCCTGTGTAGACCTTTTTAATTTTGGTGGATTAACGGATCATTTTCTAGGTGAGCTTGTTCCTGGTCAAGCAGCTATCAATACTCAAGCCTATTATATTCCAGCTAATCAAGACAATGCATTAAATCAAATTCTAGGTGGTAATACTCCGCAGGGTACGTTGGACTGGTTGTTGTTCAACGATGTGAATCTAAGTCCACAATTTAGACAATATGGAATAGTGGCGATGGTGGATGACAGTATACAAGCTGCTGCATTTACCGGGTCGAATACAGATGATTACAAGGGACATGTGGTTGGGCCAAACTATGCGATTCAGGGTAATATTTTGTTAGGCCCTGTAGTCCTTCAACAAATGGAAACTGCTTTTCTGGAAGCAGAGGGGGATCTAGCTTGTAAATTGATGGCAGCTATGCAGGGGGCTAATATAATCGGTGCAGATGGGCGCTGTTTACAAAATGGAACATCTTCTCTATTTGCTTTCTTAAAAGTCGCGCAGCCTGAGGATGAATTTGGCGATCCTAGTTTTTTGGTGTCTGTTCGCACCGCAAATGGTGCAGGTATTGAACCAATTGACTCCTTACAAATACTTTTTGATCAAGAAAAAGATTGTATTCCAAGTTCAACGAAAGAAACAATTGGAAATAGTTTGAAGCTGTTTCCTAATCCGTTTAATGAACAAATAAAGCTGAACTATGAGGAAGGAGATTATTCTGGTTTTGCAGAATTCTGGGATCTTCCTTCTGGTGCTAAGCATTATACAAAGCCTGTTGTTGATAATGTAATTGATACTAGAGATTTGGAAAATGGCCTATACCTTATCCGTCTGGAGAATAAGGGGGATGTAATATACAAGCGAATGTTGAAGCGTAATTAAAGATGAAGAGGCCCTTATTAAAAGTATGTTGTATCTCAAGTGTTTCAGAAGCACTTTTAGCCATAGATAAAGGCGCTGATTTTTTGGGATTGGTAGGTCCAATGCCTTCCGGTCCGGGTATTCTTAGTTTGGAAGAAATAAAAGCGATCGTTGGAGTTATCCCCGAAGATACTAAGACTATATTACTTACGAGTGAAACAGATGCTGAACATATAGCAGCTTCCGTTAAAAATCTTGGAGTGAAGGCTGTGCAAATTGTGCGGGAACTGCCAATTCATGTTCTTTCAAAGGTTAGAGGTTTACTGCCCGATACTATAATTTTCTCGGTTGTACATGTTATAGATGAAAGCTCAATCCATACCGCAAAATCCTATGAAGGTATCGCTGACTATATTTTACTGGATTCTGGGAAGCCTTCCAAAGGCATACTAGGAGGTACAGGTGCTGTTCATGATTGGGATTACAGTAAACGAATTGTTCGAGAATTGAATATTCCAGTATTTCTGGCTGGTGGGCTAAATCCAAATAATGTAAAAAATGCGGTTGATCAGGTCAATCCTGCTGGAGTTGATCTTTGTTCAGGTCTTAGAACCAATGATAAACTGGATGCTGAGAAACTGAATGCCTTTGTGAATAATCTGCCTTAAAACAGGAATTCACTTTATGCAATTTTTGTTATCTTAATCGATACTTACAAGTTGATATTCGATAACAAAAAAATCACAGATGCGCACCTTTATACCTATTTGTTTTGCCTTTTTTTTATTGCTTTCAAGTCCGATATACGGTCAACGTAAAAAGAAAACAAAGCAGGCACCTGTTCAGACAGAACAGCAAGCATTTAATGCTAAATCTTTTCAAGCGCTTAATTGGAGAAATATTGGTCCTTTTCGGGGCGGAAGAACGAATGCGGTTGCAGGTGTCTCAGGCGATCCTCTAACCTATTATTTTGGATCAGTCGGTGGCGGTATATGGAAAACGAAGGATGCGGGGAATAATTGGTCTAATATTTCTGATGGCTTCCTAAAGACGGGTACTGTTGGTGCAATCACTGTTTCACCTTCTGATGCCAATGTGATTTATGTGGGTATGGGCGAGCACGCTGTTCGTGGTGTAATGACTTCTTCAGGTGATGGGGTATATAAGAGCACTGATGCTGGTAGTACCTGGAAGCACATCGGCCTGGATGATTCAAAGCATATATCTGATATTGTTGTCCATCCAGATAATCCGGATTGGGTATATGTTGCCGTACAGGGAGCATTTTGGAATGATAGTAAAGACAGAGGAATATATTTAAGTAAAGATGGCGGTGAGCATTGGGAACAAATACTCTATGTTGATCAAAGCTCAGGAGCTGCAGATCTTGTCATGGATGAATCGAATCCAAGAATTCTTTATGCAGCATTTTGGGATCATAGAAGGCAACCTTGGCAGGTTCGTTCAGGTGGTCCGGGTTCTGGGATATATAAATCACTTGATGCTGGTCAAACTTGGAATAAAATCCATACGGGTTTGCCTGATTTGATGGGGAAAGTATCGGTTTGTGTGTCGCCTTCAAATGGCCAGCGTTTATACGCTAATATTGAAGCAGAGGGAGAAAAAGGTGGAGTTTACAGGTCTGATAATGGAGGAAAAAGCTGGTCACAAGTGTATAATGATAGAGTTTCTGTTGCCAGAGCTTGGTACTATATAGAGATTTTTGCAGATCCTCAGGATGAAGAGACTGTTTATGTATTAAATGCTCCGATGTTAAAATCCATTGATGGAGGGAAAACCTTTAAACCAATTCCAAATCCACATACGGATCAGCACGATTTATGGATAAATCCGGATAATCCACAAAATATGATATTGGGTAACGATGGCGGTGCTTGTATTAGTTTTAATGGAGGAAAAAGTTGGTCTACCCAGAATAATCAACCAACTGCTCAATTCTACAGAGTGATTACCGATAATCAATTCCCTTATCACATATACGCTGGACAACAGGATAATTCAACCGTTGCCATTCCAAGTAAAACAGCGTCAGGTTCAATTGATTTTGAGGATTGGTATCCTGTGGCAGGAGGAGAAAGTGCTTTTATTGCATTTGATGATCCTGACAAACCACAGATTACCTACGGTACAAGTATTCAAGGGTTTATTGATGCATACGACTTGCGCACAAAGACCAGCAAGGATATAATGCAGTATCCTTCTATAAACTTGGGTAATCAGCCAGAGGATCAACCTTATCGTTGGAATTGGAATAATCCACTGATCAACGGTTATAAGGCTAAAAATATATTGTATCACGGAGCAAATGTAGTGTTTGAAAGTGCTGATGGAGGCTATTCTTGGAAGGAGATAAGCCCTGATTTGACCAGGAATGATAAGGATAAGCATAACGCTATGGGGGTGCCATTTACGAATGAAGCAGCTGGTGGAGAGGTCTACAATACAATAAGTTATTTGGCCAATTCTCACCATGATCCAGGTGTTTTATATGCAGGGTCTGATGACGGACTTGTTCATGTTCGTATGAAAGAGGGGGGAGATTGGAAAGATATAAGCCCATTGGTGGAAGGTGAATCTTTAGTAAATGCAATCGAAGTTTCTCCCCACAATCCTGCAAAGGTTTATGTTGTAATAACCAGATACAAATTTGGTGATCACAGGCCTTTTATATTCAAATCGGAAGATTATGGTCAAACCTGGCAGAGAATCAGTGATTCTATGACGGAGAGTGACTTTGTTCGTGTTGTAAGAGAGGATCCTGAAATAGAAGGTATTCTCTATGCAGGAACTGAACGTGGTCTATTCGTAAGTTTTGACGATGGAATGAGTTGGAATGCCTTTCAGTCAAATTTACCTGTTTGTCCAATTACGGATTTAATTATAAAGGATAATGATCTTGTTGCGGCTACCTCTGGAAGAGGATTTTGGATTCTTGATGATATCAGCGCGCTACAGGAAACTAAAGGAAGTTTGGATAGTAAAACTTTAAAGCTCTTTGAACCTAAACCTACGCATAAATATAATCTTTCAGCTTCTTCTTCTAGTCAGGTTGGAAAGAATCCTTTAGCAGGAATCATTCTAGATTATCATCTGCCCGAATTTATTACAGATAGTACTCAAACGGTACTTGAAATCTTCAATGCCGATGGAACATTAATACGTTCATTTATGAGTGAAAAACCTGAAGGCTTTAAATCATGGCCAGGAGGGCCTGCAATGCCTGTGATATTGCCTGCTAAAAAAGGATTAAATAGATTCAACTGGGATCTTAGACGAGATCATCTTCCAGGTATAGATGGTATATTTGTTTTTGGTAGTCCATTTGGTACAACAGTTAGCCCTGGGAAGTATAGTTTAAAACTTACCTGTGGGGATATGGTTTCAGAAACATCGATAGAGATTCTGGCAGATCCTAGACTTGAAGTAACTGAAGCTGATTACAAGGCACAAGAAGAATTGCTAGTTGAAATGGATGAAGCGATTCGGTCGATTCACAAATCAGTAAATAATGGGCGCTTGGTACAAGAGCAGCTACATGCTATTATTAAAACACTCGAGCTTCAGCAGGGACAGGAGGATTTAGTTAGTGAGGCAAAGGATATGCTAAAGGCGTTTG
>OMKD01000066.1 GCA_900299495.1 Sphingobacteriales bacterium | reverse complement strand
TGTATATATTTGTAACAATTTCGTTACTATTACCAAAGAATTAAACTATTCTTGGGATGATATTATGATGGACCTAAAGTCTTTCATCAAGGAATACCTTGAGGCAGGTAAAGAAGTGGTTAAAGAAGGTTATCAGGATGCAATTTCTGAAATAGAAATGGAACAGTCTGATATCGAATATTCTGCTGAGGATAAGCAAATCGTTATAAAAATAAAAGAGCTTATCAACACTTATGTTCGTCCAGCAGTTGAAATGGATGGTGGAAACATTGAATTCAAATCTTTTGATAAAGGTGTCGTAAGTGTAATTCTTCAAGGTTCTTGTAGTGGCTGTCCTTCAGCCAGTGTGACCTTAAAGTCAGGAATAGAAGGCATGTTAAAACGAATGGTGCCTCAGGTTACTGAGGTTGTCTCAGAGATGGGATAAATAAAAAAGCTTGATCATTGCTGATCAAGCTTTTTTTTTGATATCAGATTCAGAATCCGATTTTAGTTTTTATTGATTCAACTAAAGCCGGTGAAACTTCTTTTCTTTTAAAATTACTTCGTATAAACAATTGGAAATCTTCATCGTTTTCCAAACGTTTGAAATACTCTGGATTGGTTTTCAATTCATCTGCCAATTCTTGTTTAGCAGAAGAAGACAATCTTTTTTCGAGTGAGGAAGAAACGAACTTGCTTTCAAATTCGTTAGCCTTATCCTTTAAATTAGACATAATAAAAGAGTTTGAGCTTGGCCATCTATCCAACTAAACAAAGTTTAGTTAGACAAAACATCGCACCGTGGGGGGGAGGATATTCTCAAGCATTAATATTAATCATTCAATAACCTTTAGAACTAGCGTAATTTCTTAGCTTTTCTCTCAGTAAGTTTCTGGCTCTATGCAGTCTAGACCGAACAGTGCCAATCGGAATTTCAAGTATAGTGGCAATTTCTTCATAAGTAAAGTCTTCCACATCACAAAGTAGTATAACTGTCCTGAAATCTTCCTGTAATGTATTGATGGCGTTAGTAATTTCGTCGCCCATCATGTTTTGGAACATTTCTTCACGCAGGTCATTAAAACCTTTAAACGCTTTTTCGTCTTCGTCTTTGAGGAGATTTGCTTGGTCGATATCTACGGCTTGAGGGGCCTTTGACTTTTTTCTATATTCGTTTATAAAGGCATTTTTCAGAATTCTGAATAACCATGCTTTTGCATTGGTCCCCTCGTCGTACTTATCAATAAACCGATAAGCTTTCAAAAAAGTTTCCTGAACCAAATCTTCCGCATCAGTTTGATTATAAGTCAGATGATAAGCAAAGTTATTTAGCGCTTCGATCTGTGGAAAAAATTCCTCTGTAAATATTTTTGCTTTCCTGTCCTTCATCGGTCTTACGAATTGGCTGCGAGAATTATGTAATTATAATGGCACAACGATAAGACTATGTCTAATCATTAATAGCAATTATACAAATTTATAAGCAATTTACAATCTAATGATTGTAATTATTAGCTATTTTCGCTTATCCATCTTTTGACTAAATCTACAAAGCGCCAGACATCTTCAAACGAATTATACATTGGAACAGCAGCAAGTCTAATAACATTAGGCTCTCTCCAATCACAAATCACTCCATTAGCAGATAAATAATCAAATAATGCCTTTCCAATCTTATCTTTTGTCAACATACTTAATTGAGCGCCACGCAGATACTGCTCTTTGGGTGTAATGATCTTGAAAAAGTCGCCCCCTTCTATTCCATCTATCAAAGCCTCCATATAATTTGTTAGCTTCAAACTCTTTGCCCGTAAGGCATCCATCCCTGCTTCATCAAACAAAGCAATACTAGACTTAAGCGCAGCAAAACTCAAGACCTGAGCATTACTTAATTGCCAACCTTGAGCACCTTGCATTGGAATAAAGCCCTTTTCCATTTTAAACCTACTCTCCTCATCATGGCCCCACCAACCTGCAAACCTTGGCAACGTCCTGTCCGAACCATGTTTCTCATGAACAAACACTCCACTCGGACCACCAGGGCCTGAATTCAAATACTTGTATGAGCACCATGCAGCAAAATCAACATTCCACTCATGAAGTTTAAGCACTACGTTTCCTGCAGCGTGTGCCAAATCAAAACCAGCTATGGCACCAACTTCATGCGCACACTTAGTAATGCGTTCCAGTTCAAAAAACTGTCCTGTATAGTAATTAACACCACTAAAGAATACCAGCGCCGTACTATCACCATGTTCTTTGATGGTAGCCTCTATATCTTCAGTACGAATATAATCTTCGCCCGGTCTTGCCTTAACCTCTATAACCGCTTCTTCAGGATCAAAGCCATGAAACTTTGCCTGACTCTCCACAGCATACTGATCAGAAGGGAAAGCTTGTTCCTCCATAATGATCTTAAACCTTTCCTTCGTTGGCCTATAAAAAGAAACCATCAATAAGTGAAGATTTGTCGAAAGAGTATTCATGATCACAACCTCGCTCTCCTTTGCACCAACTAATCGCGCACTCGCTGGTGTAAGTAGCTTATGATAATACATCCAAGCATTATCACCCGTGAAGTGACCTTCTACTCCATAAGCGGACCAATGGTCCAATTCAGCTAATAATGCGTCACGTGTTGATTTAGGCTGTAAGCCTAGAGAATTACCACAAAAGTAGAGACAATCTTCTCCATCATGTTGTGGGAAATGATATTTAGATCTGAAACGTGAAAGTTCATCCTGTTGATCAAGCATTTTGGCATGCTCAAGCGTTCCTTGTTCCATGTAAATTTTCTTTTTCTAATTGTGTGGCACAAGGTAATGAATTCTAAAAAAAAGGAGAAAACACAAAGAAAGGAAGTATAAACAAAAAAGCCCGGAAAACATTCCAGGCTTTTAGTGGTGCGAGGCGGACTTGAACCGCCGACTCATGGATTTTCAGTCCATTGCTCTACCAACTGAGCTACCGCACCTCCTCT
>OMKD01000065.1 GCA_900299495.1 Sphingobacteriales bacterium | reverse complement strand
CTGTTTGAGGAATTATTCCATGTTCTTCGTTATACGCTATCTGTGCAGCACGTCGCCTATTCGTTTCATCGATGGTACGCTGCATGCTCTCCGTTATTTTATCCGCATAGAAAATCACTTTTCCATTAGAGTTACGAGCTGCACGACCCGCAGTTTGAGTCAGTGACTTATCATTTCTTAAGAACCCTTCTTTATCAGCATCAATAATGGCCACCAAAGATACCTCGGGCATATCTAATCCTTCTCTCAATAAATTTACCCCCACCAATACATCAAACTCTCCTAACCTCAAATCTCTTATGATTTCAACACGCTCCATAGTATCAATCTCCGAGTGCAGATACCTTACTTTTATCCCAAGCTTTGCAAAATACTTAGATAATTCTTCGGACATCCTCTTCGTAAGAGTCGTCACTAGAATTCGCTCATCCTTATCTATCCTTTGTCTAATCTCATCCAACAAGTCATCAACCTGATTCTTACTTGGTCTAACTTCAATAGGCGGATCAACAAGTCCTGTAGGACGAATCAACTGTTCGACAACAACACCTTCGGTTTGTTCAAACTCATAATCACTTGGGGTTGCAGAAACAAAAATCACCTGGTTGATCAAATCCTCAAATTCGTTAAAATTCAAGGGTCTGTTATCCATTGCAGATGGAAGTCTAAATCCAAAATTTACAAGGTTATTCTTACGAGCTCGATCTCCTCCCCACATACCTCTAACCTGAGGTACCGTAACATGACTCTCATCTATTATCATCAGAAAATCATCCGGGAAATAATCCAACAAGCAGAATGGTCGAGTACCTGGTTTTCTGCCATCAAAGTATCTGGAGTAATTTTCCACTCCATTACAATAGCCCAACTCGCGCATCATCTCCAGATCAAAATTCGTACGCTCTCTTAAGCGTTTAGCCTCCAAATACCTTCCTTCTTCTTCAAAATACTTCACCTGACCTACCATCTCCTCATCAATCTCTTGAAGAATACCTTTCATTCTATCTTTAGGGGCTACATATAAATTAGCAGGGAAAATTGCAGCTTCTGAAAGTGATTCAATTCGTTTTCCAGACTCTACTTCTATGCGATCAATACACTCAATCTCATCACCGAAAAAGGTAACCCGATATCCGTAATCCAAATAAGGCAAATTAATAGACACTGTATCTCCTCTTACCCGGAAAGTACCTCTCCCAAAATCCGTTTCCGTTCTTGAATACAGACTATCTACCAAGCTATACAAAAAAGAGTTTCTGCTCATCACCTGACCCTGCTCAATCCGAATTATACTGCCCTTATAATCCTCCGGATTACCCATACCATAGATACAGGAAACTGAAGCAACGATAACCACATCTCGGCGACCTGATAATAAGGATGAAGTAGCTCTTAACCTTAACTTATCCACTTCATCATTAATCTGAAGATCCTTTTCAATAAAGGTATCCGTCACAGAAATGTATGCCTCGGGTTGGTAATAATCATAGTAAGACACGAAATACTCTACAGCATTTTCAGGAAAGAATTCTCTAAACTCCCCATAAAGTTGGGCGGTAAGGGTTTTATTATGGGTAAGTATAAGTGTGGGTCTGTTTAACTTAGAGATTACGTTTGCCATAGTAAAGGTTTTACCAGAACCTGTAACCCCAAGTAATACCTGAGCTTTTTCATTCTTTTCAACACCCTCTACCAATTGATCTATTGCCTGAGGTTGATCACCTGTGGGTTTGAACGGAGCCTGTAATTTGAATGCCATTTGCCGTTGTGTTTAAACAATAAAGATAAGTCAAAATGAAACCTTATAGTTTAATAAGCAGCAAATTATTTAGCATTAAATGTATTCAAATCTCCATTCCGGAGAAGCGTGTTGAATAAATCTGGAATACGCGAAGGGGAACAATTAAAAACTGGAATTCCAATGTTCCGAATACGCTGTGCAAATTTCTTATCATAAGAGGGTTTATTCTCATCCGATAAGGAAGGAATACAAACGACCTTAGATCCTTTCTTTTGAATATCTGACAATTCAGCAAGTGTACCTTCTTCAGAGCCTCCTTCAAAAAGATCGGAAATCAAAATCAAAACAGACTTATTATGTTGATCCATCAGCTTATTTGTATAAGCAGCAGCTTTATGAATATCTGTACCACCACCTAACTGAATACCAAATAATAACTCAACTGGATCATCAAGTTGATCGGTAACATCCACAATCTCATTAGAAAATAAAACCAAGTGAACTTTCAACGCAGGTAGTCTAGATAATATACCTGCAGTTAATCCAGCATAAATCAAAGAACCTGTCATAGAATAAGATTGATCTACAACCAGGTAAATCCGATCAAAACTTTTTCCTTTAGGTTTATTACCTAATAGTTGTTTTAAAATAATGGCATCAACACTCTGTTCGTAATTCTTAAGATTTGATTTTATAGTCTGCGTCCAATTGATTTCCCTAAACTTTGGTTTTCTTGTTCGAACAGAATGATTCAATGCACCTCGTGTCTTCTCCACCAAATTAAACCCAATTTCTTTGTTAAACCTAGAAGCGATTTTCTCGATAATAGTTCGTGCAGCACTCTTAACATCATCGGGAATAAGATGCTTCATGGAAATAATGTTAGCAGCAAGGTTGATATCAGGTACAAGGCTATCAATCAATTCCTTTTCCTTTAGCAACTGGACCAGATTTAGATTTTCTAGGGCATCCTTTTGCATAATTGCAACCTGATCATCCGGAAAATAATTCTTGATATCTGCCAACCATTGTTGCACTTTCGGATTCTTCCCCTGAAGGTCACCATAAAGATCAGGTTGATAGAGCGCACCTACTGCTTTATCAATTACCAAATCTTCTGTATTCAAATCCTTAGGATCCCCATCATTTTGACTTTTGCCAAGAATAAGACGCCATTTCCTAATTCGATCTTCCACTAATCAAAAGTTTCATTATTTTGTTGTAAGTTAAATAGTACTAACTAAATATATAACTGAAAATCCTTTCTTTTGAATAAAAATGACCAGGACCTGGAGGGCGTGTTTGACAAGGACCATTCAGAGGTTTTACAATCCATAAAATTAAACCGGATTCTACTCCCTGTTTTCTTGGGTCTTGCAGTGGTCATTTTTCTACTTTACAGATCCTTTGATATTAACGAGTTCAGAGATATCACCTGGGATCAACATATCTTAATCTGGATTTCAGTAGCTATACTATTCCTAGTCCTAAGGCACTGCGCATATGCATTTAGAATCTACATATTATCCGATAAGAAATTTTCCTGGTGGAAATGTGTCGAGCTGATCTTTGTATGGGAATTCAGTTCAGCAGTCTCACCAACTTCAGTAGGAGGATCGGCAGTTGCCTTTTTTGTACTCGCTCAGGAAAAGTTAAGCACAGCAAAAACAGCAACCATTGTAACCTATACCATTGTTCTAGACACCTTATTCTTTGTGATAACCCTTCCTATCTGGACAGCAATTTTAGGTTTCTCCATAATCAGACCTAATATGGAAAGTTTCCGAGATCTTGATGCTCTTGGGTTCACATTTATCTTTGCTTATCTGGCTATGGCAGCCTATGGCTTTTTATTCTATTGGGGGCTTTTCCAACAACCAAAGAAAATCAAACAATTTCTAAGCTGGGTAACTAAACTCAAGCCCCTAAAAAGATTTAATGAAAAAGCAATTGCCCTAGGAGATGATATAATGATCGCTTCGAAGGAAATGCGCTTAAAAGACTGGACTTTCCACCTTAAAGCATTTTTATCCACATTTTGCGCCTGGACTTTCAGATTTACCATTTTATCTAGCTTAATAATAGCTTTTACACCAATATCCATTGATTTCCAGACACAATTTGCGTTATTTGCACGCTTGGAAACAATGTTTGTGATCATTGCCTTTAGCCCAACTCCAGGAGGAGCCGGAGTTATTGAAGCTCTTTTTAGCTCTTTCTTTACTGATTATTTGGAACAAGGCACTCAAACACTAGTTATTTCATTTATCTGGAGAATAATAACTTACTACTCCTACTTGATTATAGGAGCATTCATTATTCCAAATTGGATAAGAAAAGTTATAAACACTAGGAAGCAAAAGCGTATTCAACAACGAAAAAGCATGTAAGCTTATGGGATATGAATTAATTGAGCAATACTTTCCGAATATCACCGATGTTCAAAAGGAACAGTTTAAAGCACTAGACGGACTTTACAAAGAGTGGAACGATAAGATTAATGTAATCTCCAGAAAGGATACAGAAAACATATATGAACGCCATGTTCTCCACTCACTCTGTATAGCAAGATTGGTAGAATTAAATCCAGGTAGTAGCATATTGGATTTGGGAACAGGTGGGGGATTTCCGGGCATCCCTATGGCTATCTTATTCCCTAAAACACAGTTTACCTTGATTGATGGCACAAAGAAAAAAATCAAGGTAGTTAGTGAAATAGCAGAAGCTATTGGATTGAAAAACGTACGTCCTAAGCATTTAAGAGCGGAGGACTGTACAGAACGATTTGATTTTGTCATCACACGTGCCGTTGCAAGCTCGGATAAACTTATGAATTGGTCGAGAAGACTGATCAAAAAGAAACAAGAGCACACTTTACCAAACGGCATTATTGCACTAAAAGGGGGAGATATAGAAAAAGAAACTACACTCTTAGGTAAGCGTGAATACCATGAAATTTATCCTCTGAGAGATCTTATAGATAGAGAATTATTTGAAGATAAATACATCTTATACATTCAGTGGTAAAAGAAAAGGTTTGGGAAGTTTCCCAAACCTTTTTTAATTATGAATTTACCAAAGAAGGATCTGCCTTATGTATTATATTATCCTTTGCTGGCTCTTCCTCAACATCTAAGCCTGCAATTTTAGCTTTAATCTTTTCTTCAATCTCCTTAGCAACTTCTGGATTATCAACCATGAACTGCTTTGCAGCTTCTCTACCTTGCGCGATCTTCACGCCAGCATAGCCATACCAGGCTCCACTCTTATTAATAATATCCTGATCAACACCTATATCAATAATCTCACCAACTTTAGAGATACCCTCACCGTACATAATATCAAATTCTGCTACACGGAATGGAGGAGCAAGTTTGTTCTTCACTACACGCACTTTCACATGATTTCCTTTAACATTACCCTCTTTGTCCTTAATGGCAGAACCAGAACGACGAATATCTAAACGAACAGATGCATAAAATTTCAATGCATTACCACCAGTTGTTGTTTCCGGATTTCCGAACATCACACCAATCTTCTCACGAAGCTGATTAATGAATACACAACAACACCCTGTGCGGCCAATAGTTGCCGTTAATTTTCTTAATGCCTGAGACAT
>OMKD01000064.1 GCA_900299495.1 Sphingobacteriales bacterium | reverse complement strand
GTAGAACAAACGAGACAGTCTGTCACCTTATACAATTCCTCTTATCAAAACATCATTGAGAATTATATCAACCTAATTGTAGCAACGAATGATCTGCCCTTCGTAGAGTTTGACGGTGCTGCCCTACCTGCAAGCGCAATAGTGAACAGTGTGGGTTTGAATGATGAATACACTGTGGTACAACTACAGGTGTCTGCAGGGTCACATAATATTAAATCTTCTGCTTGTGGGATCATTGCTACTGCCTATGGTTATGGTGAGGTGGAATCTTATGCCTACAGTGGTGGTGCGAGTTTTGAGCCGATCAATGCAGATCCAATTCCAGATGGTGCCTGCTTGAATGATAGTATATACTTCGATACCGGGTTGTCCGAAAATCGTTACAGCTTTTTTTGGGATCTTGGAAATGGCTTGACCTCCACAGAAAGTGCTTTTGCTCACCTCTATCCAGATTTGGGTGCCTATCCCGTTGAACTCATTATCATCGATAATTGCCTGGGTATTGCTGATACCATCAACAAGGATGTACTTATCACATTGAGACAGGCTGTTGAGGTTGTAGGAGATACTATGGTTTGTGAAGGAGGTACGATTTTACTGGAAGCTTTTGATCTGACAAGTGCAAGTTTTGAATGGACTGGGCCAAATGATTTTTTTGTAGAGGAACAGTTTCCTGTTTTGCAGGAGGTATCTACAGATATGGCAGGAACTTATGAGGTCATAGGAATTATTTCAGGTTGTGCGACATTCCCTGAGGAGGTGGCTGTTGAGATCAATCCAAATCCAATGCTTGATTTGGGGACTGATCAGGTATTTTGTGCTATGGATGGTCCAATTATGATCACTGCAGAATCGTACAGCTTTTATAACTGGCAGAACGGATTTGCAGGACAATCATTACAGGTAAATAATGAAGGGACCTATTGGTTGGAGGTGACCGATTCTCTTGGATGTACTGCGCGAGATACGATTCTAGTTAAGGATATTTGTCCCACACAGATCTATTTGCCCAATGTCTTTACACCCAATTTTGATGGTTTAAATGATGTGTTCAAAGTATACGGAAACGATATCATTGAAATGCATTTGCAGGTTATAGATCGTTGGGGAGGATTGGTGTTTGAAACAAAGAATCCAGACGGTGCCTGGGACGGCAAGGTAGCAGGAAAGATGGCAGAACCAGGCGTCTATGTTTGGCAATTAAGGATTAGTGGTTACAAGGAAGATGGGTCTATCTATGAGGAAGTGTTGTCTGGAGTGATTAGCTTGGTTATATAAATGAGTGAAAATAAATTATACCCCTTAAGTTTTATTTTATGGATAGGAAAAATCAATTAATTGCAGTAGGATCTACTTTACTGCTTACTTTAATACTCGGGACAATATCTATTACTTTCCTCGATGAGTATGGTTTGGCTCTCTTCCTTTTAACACCTTTATTGATTGGTTTTTTGCCAGGTTACATTATAAGTAGGAAAGAGGAGATCACAGGTAAGCAAATTCAAAGTCTGGGTTTTAAAACCTTAGTTCTTGCCAATATTGGTTTATTGGTTTTTGCAATGGAGGGCTTGGTTTGTATAGCTATGGCATTTCCAATCAATATATTAACAACTTTTCTTGGTGGTGTTTTCGCTGGTGCATTGATAAAAAGAAGGCAAATCAATATGCCAAACATAATCTTACTTATCATTCTATCTTCCTTTGGATTTATGAGTTTTGATAAACTTTCAGGAGATCCGGTACTAAGACCTGTGGAGACTTATGTAGTGGTGGATGCTGATATAGAAACGGTTTGGAAGCATGTAGTTACTTTTGATGCTATACCTGAGCCTACTGATTGGTTGTTTAGTACTGGGATTGCATATCCGACTCATGCAACGATCGAAGGGGAAGGAGTGGGTGCAATACGCTATTGTAATTTTACTACAGGCACATTCGTTGAGCCTATTACGATATGGGAGGAGCCGAATGTATTAGCTTTTGATGTAAAATCACACCCTGTTCCAATGAATGAATTTAATCCATTTTGGGACATACAGCCGAAGCATTTGAATGGGTATTTTAAATCATATAAGGGACAGTTTGAACTCACTGATCTTGGTAATAATAAAACCGGGCTGAAAGGGACAACCTGGTATACAATTGATATTAAGCCAGGTTTTTATTGGTATTTGTGGTCTGATATGATTATCCATAGAATCCATAAGAGGGTGTTGAACCACATTCAGGTGGAAGCAAAAAAATAAGTTATGAAATTGAGTCATATTATTTACAGAGGAAAATCCTTGAAAGCTGCTGTTGATAAATTTACAGCATTGGGTTTTAAGGTTGAGTATGGTTCAAAGGAGCATCCACACAATGCTGTGATTTATTTCTCAGAAGGGCCGTATATCGAATTATTGGATAGTGCTCCTGTCTCTCCTTTTAAATTGTTTTTGTTGCGCCTTATGGGAAAGGGTGGGATTGCAGATCGATTTGTGAACTGGGGTAGAGGAGAGGAAGGTTTTTTTGAGATTTGTCTGGAGAATTATGTTGAAGATTTTAGTGCAGAGGAAAAGGTCATGAAGTCTTTTGGTCAATCTTACTTCATTACTAAAAGTAAAAGACTGGATCCCAAAGACCGCTTATTGAAATGGAAGATGCTCTTTCCTATGGAAAAGAGACTGCCCTTTTTAATGACCTATTTTAATATAGATCCTAAACCAAAAGATTTTGTGCATCCTAATGGATTTAAGAAGATCAAGGAAGTCTCTTATCCGGTTGGACAAAAGGAATGGATTCCTTTGTTGAAGGCCTTATGTGATGATGATGATGATTTGAAATTGGTAGAGGGAGCAAAGGAAATAGAGATTGTGTACGAGTAAGTCAAGAATAAAGAACCTGCAATAAATGAATATCCGTTATAAACCCCTTCAATAATCAAATAAGTATGCAATAGCAGTATAGATGAACAATAAGAAAAGATGGTTATGAGCAGGAGGCTGTTTTAAAAAAGAGTGTATTTAAGCATGGGGAATTCTTGGACGAATATCTATTTACTAAACTAAAGGGATGTTAACTTGGTTTTTTGGGAAGAGCACTCAGATTGCTAAGCACTCTTCCAAAAGGGTTGCGTTTATTTTGATTCCCAGTCCGATGCTTCTAGTTCGAAGATCTCATCGACCTTGCATTCGAATACCTTGGCGATTTTGAGGGCTAGAATAGTGGAAAGGTTAAATTTTCCTTTCTCTATGGCATTGATTGTTTGCCGGCTAACCTTAACGCGCTCTGCGAGTTGGGCCTGGGTGATATTCTTTTTTGCCCGCTCTACTTTTATACTATTCTTCATGTTCCATTTGTTTGTTGGTTTTGTAGAGAATCCAATTGAACCTCAAGAGAAAGAAGAGTAAAATGGTAAACATGTTGATGATCAAGACCCAAAAGAATACCATATCATAGATGAACAGAATACTGATCGCTAGAATGATATAGTTTACATAGGTTGCCCATACTAAAGATTCCAGTCTCAATCTTGCTATAAATTCATCCTCCGCCTTTTCCTTGGCAAAAGCTATGAAAAGCAATCCACAAATAAGAAGTATTCCGACTATTTCTGCAAGCATGTTATTTTCCTGCATACTAAAGTATTCCGGGTCGCCCATAAAGTTAGGCTGAGCGGCTATGGTAAAGATGTTTAAGTCTAAGAATTCAGGTTCAAGATCAAGGCTGACCATAAGGCCAGCCAGTACAAATCCGGATAAAAATATTATCCAACCATATGTCTTGAATCGATTGGGGAATAAATAATGTGTTTTCATAATGATCTTTTTGCAAATGTATATTAAAGATGTCTAAATGTAAAGTAAAATTTACATAATGTAAAATAAAATTGATAAAAAATATTTGTTTTAAACTGTAATGGACTGATTTTAAGGGATTTTGTTGGTTGGCAGGATAAGGCATTATTGTTTTGTTAAATGAAGCCTGTTTATTTACAAATTCAGTTGAATTCCTTTTCATTAAGAAAATTACATAAGCTGATCCTCTAATCTCAAACGTATAGTTTTTATGAAAGCAATAATAATTACAGGAAGCTCCCGAAATGATGGCGATACCACAGCACTAAAGGAATTGATCGTGTCCCAAAGTACATGGGATAGTTTGGATCTCAATGATTATTCCTTTTCCTATTACGACTATGCGCATGAAAATAGAGCAGATGATTTCATCCCAATGATGAAAAAAATCATTGAATCCTACGATACCCTAATACTTATTACGCCGGTGTACTGGTATGCTATGAGTGGGATAATGAAGGTCTTCTTCGACCGATTGACTGATCTGATCACCATTGAGAAGGACTTGGGGCGTAAGCTTCGAGGCAAACAGATGGCTGTGATCTCTACCTCCAATGGCAATAATCTTGGAGAGAACTTTTGGTTGCCATTCAAAGCTTCTGCTGAATACTTGGGGATAAAGTATTTGGGGGATTTACATACGTATTCGGAGGATGAGAATCTTAAGTTTCAACTTGAAAGCTTTACACACCAAATCCAATAGAATTTGAATCAACTGAATTGGAAGAATTAAGTTAAAGCTTACTGCTGAAATTAATACTTATCATTATATCAAGGTTCTGAGTTGCTCAGAACCTTGACAATTTACTTGCATCCCTTTCATAAATAGTGAAAGGGAATCTTTTGATTTATAGTATATGAAACTGACAATAATTTTCGCCATTGTTTTTCTTTGGGTCATAGCCTTTCTTAGGATTACAGGATCCAGATTTAAAAAGCCTTACTACCGGACTATATCCTTGTTAGGAATCATTTTTGTACCCGGTTTAGGAGCACTTTTATTTTTGGCCTTTAGAAAGTTTCTAATAATTGAAACAAGAAGAACGTTCAGACCTGCCTTTGATAGATCGAATCCATAAACAAAACCTTTACATGCAAAAACTACTATACACACTAAGCCTGATATTTATCACTCAAATTACCGTTGCCCAATCTGAGTTACACACAGGTTTTTTATCTCAAATCGGTCACTCTTACTGGTCTTTTTGCGCTTTATACCTTTTTAGAAAAACCAGACTTGTTTAATAATTAAATCGCAATAGATCTTAGTTTGGATTGGGATGCTCAGGGCTATTGAGAAGTCTTGATACTAAATTAAAGGGACAGGATTACTTCAATCAAGCATTATTCATTTCTTTAAGTGGTCAGTTAAAGATGCAGAATCAGGAAGTGACCACCGATAATGTTATGGAGTATGAATCGCCAATGTCTTTAATTGCTCGTTCTAATATAGAGTTTTCCAATAGGGTAAAAGCTCATGCTAGCACAGGCCTTTCTTATACCTAGAAGTTTTATGAAAACGATTTGCATGGAACCGTACCCTTTCCCTCCATACACGACGGCTTGATCGCTTGTTTTGAATAGTATCAAATGGAAAACACCTATGTGATCAATAATTCGGAGACCAGTGTTGATTCACTACGATCTATCACAGCGTTCCGCGCTCAAAAACGGGAAAGGCAATTCGGTTATTTTGTACCCCCTTATCCGGAGGATTTGTTGAACATATTGGCTTATTTGAAAAGGGCTTTTGCATTGGATAATCAGTCCCGATATGCCGAACGCATCGAAAGGCTACATGCAAAAATCGACGAAGATAAATAGTGCTTTAAATAGGCTAAAGGCTAGGAAAAGCAGTCATATATAAGTTTTTGATTAAATAATCCTACCTTTGTGGGATAAAACTAATCTTCGGCCCATCAGTTAGTGGTATAGAATGTAATCAGGTGGTGAGCGGAAAAATACGTGTGGATGAAATTTAATGAACTAGGACTGATAGATCCTGTATTGGATGCGATCAATGATACAGGATATGAAACCCCAACTGAAATACAGCAAAAAGGAATTCCTACGGTTTTAAAGAGAAAGGATGTTCTGGGTATTGCTCAAACAGGTACCGGTAAAACAGCAGCCTTCGCTATTCCAATCATTCAATTGATCCATAAGATTGATGGTCATGCAGGGAAGAATCCTGCCTTACGTGCATTGATTGTTACTCCTACGCGTGAGTTGGCCATTCAGATAGATGAAAATATCAAAGCCTATAATAAATATACCAAGCTCAAACACACCGTTATTTTTGGTGGGGTAAAGCAGCACAGACAAGTTGAAGCTTTGAAAAGGGGAGCTCAAATATTAGTTGCCACTCCTGGACGTTTATTGGATCTGATGGATCAGGGGATTATTTCCTTAAATGATATCAAGTTATTCGTATTGGATGAGGCAGATCGTATGTTGGACATGGGATTCATCCATGATATTAAAAAGTTGGTGAAGTTGCTTCCGAAGCAAAGACAGACGCTGTTCTTTTCAGCAACTATGCCTGATAATATTGTTTCTTTAGCTAACAGCATGCTGACGAACCCAGTTCGTGTTGAAGTACGTCGAAAAGTGACCACTGCCGAGACCATCAAACAATATCTTTTCTATACCAACAGAACAGATAAGGTAAGCTTATTGGATTATATCCTTAAAGATAAAAAAGAAGATCAGGTGTTGATCTTTACGCGGACTAAGCACGGTGCTGACCGACTGGTCCGTAAGCTGAAAAAACTGGACTATAAGGCCGATGCCATCCATGGTAATAAGGCTCAAAACAATCGCCAGCTGACCTTGAAGAACTTCAAGGAGAAAAAGACTAAGATTCTTGTAGCAACAGATATTGCAGCTCGTGGTATCGATATCTCCAAACTAGGATATATGGTCAATTTTGATATTCCCAATGTTCCGGAAACTTATGTACACCGAATTGGGCGAGTAGGAAGAGCAGGAGAGCAGGGGGTTGCTATATCTATTTGTGAGCCTGAAGAAAATGTATACATCAAGTCTATTGAGAAGACGACGAGACTTCAGATCCCAATTGCAGAAGGACATCCTTATCCACAGACATCCAAGCCAATGACCGATGCAGAGAAAAAGGAGTGG
>OMKD01000063.1 GCA_900299495.1 Sphingobacteriales bacterium | reverse complement strand
CAGCAAATACACCCCCAGCAATAGTTGCCATACCACCAGTCATCAGACATAGAATCTCAGACTTAGACATGCTTTCCAAATAAGGCTTAACAACTAATGGAGCTTCTGTCTGACCAATAAACACATTAGCCGCAGCAGCTATACTCTCCGGTCCTGATAATCCCATTGTTTTGGACATCACCCATGCAGCACCTTTAATGATAATCTGCAAGACACCAAAGTAGTAAAGAACTGAAGAAAAAGCTGAGAAAAATAAAATAGTTGGAAGTACTCGAAATGCGAAAATATACCCCAATTTACTTTCAGGAGAGGCAAGATTGCCAAATAAAAATATAGCACCTGCCTCAGAATATCCAAGAAACTTAGTAAAGCCTTCTGCCACTTTATCAAAAATTCCACTAACAAAAGGAACATAAAGTAACAAACCTGCAAGTACAAACTGGAATAACATTCCGACAATTACTACCCTCCAGCTAATGGATTTTCGGTCACTGCTTAAAAGATAGCATACTAAAAGCATTATAAAGATACCAAAAATTCCACGTGCAATACTAAATAACTCCTCCATGCTTTGTAAAGTGTAAATATGATTAATAATAAAGCTACCAAATGTAAGGAAATTATTAATTCTTGCACACTTTTTTAATTACAGACTTAATTAATATGAATTTGTTCTGGAGTAAACTGCAGAAAGAATTGATACAAAATATTATTTTTGCCTTGAATTTGAATTAATCTTTATGTCGAAGCCATATATTATAGGAATCACAGGTGGAAGTGGTTCAGGTAAAACCACATTTATAAAAGAACTCATAAGCTCTTTTACACCTACTGATATCTGTATCATTTCTCAAGATGATTATTATAAACCGAAAGATGAACAGGTCAAGGATCAATTGGGAATTGAGAATTTCGATCTACCCAGATCGATCAATAGTTCAGAACTGGTAACTGATATTATCAAACTAATTGCTGGAGAAGAAGTAGAGCGAGAAGAATATACATTTAATAATGTAGATGCAGAACCAAAGACACTTGTATTTAGACCTGCCCCTATCATAATAGTTGAGGGCCTATTTGTATTTCATTTCAAGGAGATTAGAAAGCTTCTTGATCTGAAGGTATTTATTCACGCCAAGGAAAATCTGAAAGTCATTCGTCGAATTAAAAGAGATCGATTAGAGCGAAATTATCCACTTGATGATGTTTTGTACCGCTACGAAAAACACGTTATGCCAACCTTTGAGCAATATGTAGCTCCTTATATGGACAAAGCTGATATTATCGTAAACAACAATTCAAACTTCGATCAGGGCTTAGAAGTGGTAAAAAGCTTTTTGAAACAGAAGTTACACGAAACAAAGAAATAAAAAAGGAGGGCTACTACCCTCCTTTTTATTATATGATTTCATCAAACGTTTCTTCCTCAGCTTGCTTACCCTTTCGCTTAAAAGCTTCAACAGCGATTTGATGCAGCACGGCAAGTTGTTTTTCGGCTTCCTCAAAAAACCGTTGGTCTACCCAATCCTTTACCGACTCCAAATCGTTTACCATCGGATTGTCCTTCAGCTTAAAAGTCACTTCTGCAAAAGCATTTTCAAATTTCACACTTAACTTCGCATCCATCTGAAAGACGGTGATCTTCATTCGATCATGCTCAATATTTCCTACTATTCTCATAACTAAACCAGTCCTTCTGGCAATTCAACCAGAATTCTATTTCCTTTTTTATCAATTTCAATAATAAATGCATCAATCATTGGAATAAGTATTTCTTTTCCTTTGTAATCGACAAAAGCCATTTCTTGCTGAGGAAACTCCTCAACACTTAAGATTTTACCCAAATCACCAAGATTTACATCCTGAACCATAAAACCTTCTGTAAAGGCAAATTCCAATACGTCCAACTCCAAGATCTTTTCCTCTTCAGGAATCAGATCCTTAGAACGCAGTAATATCTTTTTGCCCGCTATTTTCTCTGCTTCCCCTATAGAGTCAACATCTTCAAATTGAGCCAGAATATGCTTTGTGTTTCGAATGTCTACAATAAAATGTGGGATAATAGAGCCATTTAAATCTAAAAACACACAATTGGATCTCAAAAAGTCTTCCAGATATTTATCCTTTACCTGAATTTTTATCTCCCCTTTTAATCCATGTGGCTTTTTCGTGTACCCTATTTCCACTAAATCTTTTATATCCATAGTTGCTTATGGTATTATAAGGGTTTGATTAAGAATATATCCTGCCTCAGCAACAGATTCAAAAATCTCTCTGGATAGGATTGAATTCGGATAGGTTTGAGTGTCCATTATTGCCAGATTCCTTCTAATCATACCGATATTATTTGCATAAAACTGCTCTTCAAATCTATACTCAATAGTACTTTCAAAATTGACCAATTCAACATGATAGACACTATCAACTAAATCTTGACCAAATTCATATTCAGCAAAAAAATCAATAATATAGGCATCATCCCATTTATCATAAACCCGAACAAAGTTCGTTCCTATTGGTACACCTACTGATTGATTAATAATTGATGCCGGGGACCATGATTTACCTAAAAAGGGAGGAAAAGCAAATTGTACTATCTCCAGGTTATCATCTACTCGTCTGTAGCTATTTCCTTCTATAATATCATAAACCCGCTTATAAAACGTCCATGGTCCTTCTATTGAATCCGATTTATACTGATCAACCGCATAGAATGTTCGACTATCTAGTTCAACAATCTCTTCCGTTCGCTCACGGAGGAAAAAAGAACTTGTATCTCTATCATACGCTTCACCTGAAGGGCTTTCCGAGTCAATACCAAATACAATAGAATCCATTTGATAAATGTGCTCCGTTCCCACTTCAAGAGGTACGTATTCCAAACCTAAATAAGGATCAATAGGATCCTCATCAGAGGCACAAGAATAAATCACAATTGGAATTATTAAGAGTATGAGAAAACGCATATATGGTTTTATTTTAATGAACTTCCCATTATATGACCACCCCCAACGACATCATCACCTTCATAAAAAACAGCAGACTGTCCAGGTGCCACTCCTTTTACATTGGCATGAAAATCAACATAAACCTGCCCATTATCCATTTCCTTTGCTGTACTGTAAGCGCCTTTATCGTTGTAGCGAATTTGACTAATCACCTCCTTCCCATCTTTAAGGTTATCATACTTCATAAGGTTAACATTACCGACAGTCATACCATTACGGTAAAGTTCATTTTCCTCACCCAGAATAACAGTATTTGTATCCGGTTTAATTTCAGTAACAAACATTGGTTTACCGAATGCCATACCTAAACCTTTACGCTGTCCAATCGTGTAAAACGGATAACCTTTATGCTTACCAATAATCTCTCCTTTGGTATTCATAAAGTCACCTCCATCCACTCGCTCTTCCAATCCATCTACCTGACGTTTTAGAAAACCACGGTAATCATTATCTGGGACAAAACATATTTCGAAAGATTCTCCTTTCTTAGACAACTCTTCATATCCAAAATCTCTTGCCAATTGTCTAACCTCAGGCTTGGTATAGCCACCTAATGGAAATCTACTGCGCTCCATACATTCCTGACTCAAGCCCCAAAGTACATATGACTGGTCTTTATGCAGATCTTTTGCTTTGGAGACATAGTGCCTACCATTGACTTGATTAAGCTTTGCATAGTGACCTGTTGCAATAAATTCACAATCCAAGGCATCTGCTCGTCTAAGTAAAGAATTCCATTTTATGTGTGTATTACAAAGAACACAAGGATTTGGTGTTCTTCCTGCCAGATATTCATCTACAAAATTATCAATTACATAATCACCAAATTCCTCTCGAATGTCAACGATAAAGTGATGAAACCCCATGTCTACAGAAATCTGTCGGGCATCATTAATTGAATCCAGGCTGCAGCAACCTGTCTCTTTTTTGTCTCCTCCGGCATTTGCATAATCCCAGGTCTTCATGGTCACTCCCACTACTTCATACCCTTGCTCATGCATCATCATAGCAGTTACGGTACTATCAATACCACCGCTCATTGCGACTAACACTCTTCCGTGCTTACTCATCTAAAATTATATTAAGTTAAAAAGGGAATAGTTCATAGCTATCCATTTTCGATACAAAGTTACGGATTGTATTGGTATTAATCTTTGTTAAACGTAGAAGTTGTGCAATAAAATACTTATTTATATATTTAAGGTTTATTATATGAATATTGCTAATGTAAACGATTTCTTTAAAAGTTGGGTTTTCTAAGCAATGATCTATTATTCCAAAAAGACATAATCAAAAATTTATGAAAGCTACTTTCAAACTTGTTTCTCTCAGTTTGCTAATCAGTTTCATGACTGCTGGAGTATCAGTTGCTCAAAATGCAGAGTATGGGGATGCATCTTATTATAATGATAAATATCATAACCAGTCCACTGCCTCCGGTGAGCTTTATGATAAAAATGCTATGACAGCTGCACATAAAAGTCTTGCATTTGGGACCCGTGTTCGGGTAACAAGATTGGACAATGACAAATCCGTAATTGTACGCATAAACGACCGAGGACCTTATAAGCCAGGAAGAATTATAGATTTATCTAGAAAAGCTGCGGAGAAAATTGATCTTATCTCAGATGGCGTCACAAACGTAAAAGTCGAGATTTTGAATAAAGACGATGAAAAAGATTTAGTTGTAACGAAAACAACTAAGACCAAAGAAACGCCTAAACCTAAGGCTAAAACCAAGGTTAGTACGTCTAAACCTAAACCAACTACGGTATCCCAAAATTCAATGACTAATCCTGCGAAATACACAGATGGAAATGGCTTCATGAATGGATATTATAAAGTAAGCTTGGAACGTGTAGACAGTAGCTTTGGTGTTCAGTTAGGTACCTTCACAAACTATGAGTATATGATGAATCAAGTAGCTCAATTACATAACCAATGGTTTAGTGATGT
>OMKD01000062.1 GCA_900299495.1 Sphingobacteriales bacterium | reverse complement strand
TGATTTCGAATGGTTAGTAATTAATCAAAATGGTCCTGTTGCAACTGGCTTAGAAGGCAATACCTATGCTGTGCTTATTACAGATCCACTAGGTTGTACAATTGAAGAAGAGGTAACACTAGTATCACCTTCTGAGATGATTCAATTGGTACTTGAAGACACTCCTGTGAGTTGTTTGGGTGAATCAGATGGTGCATTGTCTATATCAACAAGTAATGGAACAGCTCCATATTCTTATCAATGGGGAACTAATTCTAATAATCAAACGGGTAATTTGGCTGGGAATCTTGCTGCTGGTTTGCATGAGGTTACCATTACGGATGCAAATGGATGCTTGAGTTATGCTTCTTTTGATTTGAGCGAACCGGATGATTTTGATTATTCATATGTCTCAGATTCTGTAAGTTGCTATGGCTATAGCGATGGTCAGGCTACCTTATTAGTAAGTGGAGCTAATAATGGATACACTTACGATTGGGGCGTTCCAGGTGGTTCTACTGCCAGTAATCTTTCTGCTGGTGTATATGATGTGACTGTAACAGATCTCGTTGGTTGTTCCTTTGTTGCTCAAGTTGAAATTGGAGGTCCTGAAGAGGTTACAAGTTCATATTTTACAGAAGATGTAGATTGTAACGGACAAAACAATGGACTGATAGGTATGCAAATAGATGGTGGAACACCTCCTTATGAATATACCTTGTATCCAAAAGACGATAATCAGGCTGATAATATATTTGAGAATCTGTACCCTGGTATTTATGAGGTGGTGATTGAGGACTCAAAAGGTTGTTCGTTTACCCATTCAGATATCGAAATTTACGAGCCAGCACCCTTACTAGTAGATTTAGGTAACGATACCTTACTACAAGATATTTCTACTTATGTGGTTGAAGCTGAGATACAGAATGAAACTCCGGTTGTTGAATTCAACTGGACGCTTGAAGGACAGGCTGTGTTGGAATCTTTCTCGAATAATTTGGCAAATCTTACAGATATCGAAGGGCGAACCTTTGTTAAACTTGTAGTCGTAGATGAAAATGGATGTGCAACAGAAGATTATATAAATCTTTTCTTCAAAAAAGAGCTAGTTGTGATGGTACCAACCGCTTTCACTCCCAATAATGACGGTAATAATGATTTGCTTTATGTACATGGTTCAGAAGAGCTAAGAGTATTGTCTTTGCAAGTATTTGATCGTTGGGGAGGGCGTATTTTTTATCAGGATGGTGATTTTGAAATAAATGATCCCTCTCTGCATTGGGATGGTACTTTTAAAGGAAAAGAGATGCAATCTGGGGCTTATTTATGGACTGCTCTTATTCAGTTCAAGGATGGTCGTACCGAATACTTTGAAGGAAGTACTTTATTAATTAGATAACAGGAATAGAAATAATATTTGTAATTACGATTAATTGACCTATATTTGTAATTACAAATAAATTATTAATTATGAAATCAACAATCTTAACAACATTACTAGGCTTAATATTATTCTCATCTTTTACTTCTACAGATCCTGTAGTTGAAAATAAATCTATAGATGTTCAAAAATCTATGGTGGAGTGGAAGGCTTACAAAATGGGTGGACGTCATTATGGAACAGTAAATATCAAAGAAGGGAATGTAAAGCTTTCTGATGGAGTACTTATTGGAGGAGAATTTACAATGGATATGACAAGCATTCTTGTTACTGATATTACCGGAGGTGGTAAAACAAGCCTGGAAGGACACTTGAATTCACCTGATTTTTTCAGTGTTGAAAAGTTCAATACGGCTAATTTGAAAATAACTTCAGTAGAATTCAAAGGAAACGGAAGGTATAACATTGTTGCTGATATCACTATAAAGGATATTACTCAAACGGTTAGTTTCGAAGCTACTGGTTATTCTCAAAAGGGTAAATTCTCTGCAGCTGCAACTATTAAGCTAGACAGAAGTAAGTTTGATGTTCGTTATGGCTCATCTTCTTTCTTTGATAATCTTGGAGATAAAGTTATTTACGATGATTTTGACATCATGGTAAATATAGTTACGCTATAAATAAGTATTTAATTAAAAAGGGGCTCTGAATATTCAGAGCCCCTTTTTTTATGTCAAGCTTATATAATTCATACCGAGTTTGTGGTCTGTCCTTTTTAGAACGTTGATTATAGCCTCATATTCCTGTTTTTGTTCCCAGAATTTTGAATTTTCTATATCGATGATTACGACTGGAATATGATCTATTGTTTTGAAGTAATTCAGGTAAGCTTTCTGAATGTCATCCAAATATTGACCCTTTATACCTTGCTCAAATTCTCTTCCTCTGTTTTTAATATTCTCTAGTAAATTATCTACTGAACGATAAAGATATACAATCATATCTGGTTCAGGAAAGGTAGAGTTTAATACATTAAATAGTCTTTTAAACAAGCGATATTCCTCTTCGTTTAGGTTGTTTTTTGCAAAGAGCAGTGTCTTTATAAAATAGTAGTCTGAAATGATAAAGTGCGAGAAAAGATCACTTTGGCTCAGCTCTTTTTGAAGCTGCTTATGACGCTCGGTCATAAAGAATAATTCTACTGGTAGCGAATATCGTTGTGGATCTTCATAAAAGTAGGGTAGGAAAGGGTTATCGGTAAACTGCTCAAGTATAAGTTTACAACGGGATTCTTTTTGGATCATTTTGGAAAGCGTTGTTTTACCCGCTCCAATATTACCTTCTATTGCGATGAATTTGTAAGGGAACATGTTAATTGTTTTCAATTTTCCAGACTTTACCCGAGTCCTCGCACAAATATAAAAGTTGTGAGATGCTTCTTTTAAGAATTGGGTGAATAAATTCTGAGGCAATTTCATTCATAGGTATCAGAACGAATTTCCGTTGTTCGATTCTTGGATGCGGAACAATGAGTTCTGGTTCGTCCTTAATAATTTGATTATCATAGAATAATATATCTATATCCATAGTTCTGGGACCCCAGTGTTCAACTCTTCTTCGACCTAGCTTGTTTTCAATCTTTAATGCGGCATACAGTAATTCTTTAGGATTAAGTGAAGTATTGATTTCTATCACTTGGTTCAGGAAATTGTTTTGATTTAGATTGCCCCATGCTTCACTCTCATAAACAGAGGATTTATGGATGATTTTACCTATACGATCATTTATTAGCGTAATAGCTTTTTGAAGCAAAGCGTTGCTGTTACCTTCATTTGATCCTAATTGTAGAAAGACTCTATTCATATGATTGTAAGGATAGCTAATTTTTTGTTAAAGGACTTATAAATTATAGAATGAAGTACAGATTATATTTTTCAAGTTATAAATTTGTCCGAACAAAAAATATTTGATCTTGGTCCAAGGAAATAATACAACGCATTTAGTTACAAATACGAAGCCATTCAACGGAGCGAATGAATTACAGGAACCTCCTGCATTGCTTGTAAAAGCACTTCAATTCTATTTCAAATCGATTGGAAAGCTTTTCCCTAGTAAGTCTGTTAAGTTAGCTTCGCAGCTATTTTCATCACCTTTTTACCGAGCAAAACACCGAAGATCAGACGAGTTACTTGAATCTGCTGAACGTAGTTTCCTAAAGGTTGATGGGAATAATATCAGAATTTACAAATGGGGGGCAAGTGATCGAAAGGTTTTACTCTTGCATGGATGGCAGAGTAGGGGAACTGCCTTGCGCGGATTTGTGCCCGGTTTAATCGAGAAAGGTTTTGAGGTTATTGCCCTGGATGCTCCTGCACATGGTGAATCAGATGGTAAGGCTTGTTCTGTCCGTCTATATGCTGAGGCTGTTGAAGCAGTGGTGACAAAGTATCCCGAAATAAGTTCTGTTATATCCCACAGTATTGGTTCTGTGACCTGGATGTATTATAGTAGTTTTATCAATCCAGCTTTTAAATTGGAACGATTGATTATGATGGCTGCTCCAGATTCCTTTGAAAATATTGTAAATAATGCAATACGGATGTTTGGGCTAAGCGGAAAACTCAAAGATCTCTTCATGGAAGAGGTGTTTGACCACTTCAATATTACCAATGCGGATGACTTTTCACTCTCTGGAAAATTAGGCCAGATAAATATTAATGAAGTTCATGTCATTCATGATGCCGATGATCACTTAATCCCTATGGAGCGAGCTAC
>OMKD01000061.1 GCA_900299495.1 Sphingobacteriales bacterium | reverse complement strand
CCACTTCCTGAAGGGATAGAACCTTTGATTAGTTTTTCCCATTCATCCGGACCACCATATATGTAGGCATTATCACCAGATTGAGGACCTGCACTCACTAATTTATTATTAAAACTAATACCATCAATTTCAGGTCTGGTTCTCTTTACAACAGGTCTTTGCCCTTGATTTGTCTGATCAAAATCCAGGTAATACATATTATTATGCACATTGAATCCCCAGACTCCTGCTCCATAATAGTTACCTATATCTGCCACAGACCAACTTTCTGCAACCGGATCCCCTTTAAAATAGGAATCGTCAATTAATACAGCACCTTTTATTTGCTTAACACCATAGCGCTTAAGCATTCCTGTTAATAAAGCGGTAAAAGCTTCTATAGATAGGGATGATGCTAATCCTGAGCCCAGACTAGGGTCTCCCGAGCCACGGATTATCAGATTGCCATTTAATGTACCATCTGTTTCAATAGTACCCGTATGCTCCATGTAGGTAACATACCTATAATCTGCTCCTAGACTACCCAGAATGGTAGAGGTCACTATGAGTTTATGTGAAGAAGCAGGAGTCAATTTTTTTTCTGCCTTATTGCGCAGTAATTCTACACCAGTTTCGGCATCGTAAAAAACAACTCCTACTTCAGCATTTCTTAAAGCTGATTGATTTAAAAATTCATCTAAAGATCCTTTATCAAGCGTCTGACTATTTGCTGTAATAATGGCAAGCAAACAGATGAAGAGCATAAATAATCGACGAATTCTAAACATAATCAGCTGTTATTTTTTTACTGGTATAACTTTGGCTGTTGCCTCTCCAAAACCAATACGCATGCCATCTTTTTCGCAGTGTCCTGTCATTCGAACAGTATCACCATCATGGATAAACTTACGCTCTGTTCCATCAGGCATCTGAACTGGCTTTGTTCCTTTCCAAGCAATCTCAAGCATAGAACCAAATGAACCTGGCTCTGGACCACTGATTGTTCCCGAAGCACAAACATCACCAACATTTACATTACATCCATTTACCGTATGGTGTGCCAGTTGCTGCGCCATATTCCAATACATATATTTAAAATTGGATTCACAGACAACCTTCTTATCACCAGACTCTGTTTCTATCTCAACGCTTAAATGGATGTTATAATTCTTATCTCCTTCATATTGTAAATAAGGCAAAACAGGAGGATCCTGCTCAGGTCCTTTTACTCTGAAAGGCTCTAATGCATCCAAAGTAACAATCCATGGAGCCATCGTCGAAGCAAAGTTTTTCCCCAAGAATGGTCCTAAAGGTACATACTCCCACTTCTGAATATCTCTGGCAGACCAGTCATTGAATAGACTCAAGCCAAAAATATAATTCTCTGCCTCTCCGGTAGAAATAGTATCACCCAACTCCGTATGCTGACCAATCACGAACGCCATTTCCAATTCAAAATCTAGTCTTGCAGTAGGTCCATAAACAGGCGCATCTGCATTCAAAGGCATGGTTTGACCGCAAGGCCTGTGAATGTCTTGTCCTGAAACTATAATTGAAGATGCTCTTCCGTGATATCCCACGGGAATATGCTTCCAGTTAGGTAAAAGCGCATTATTAGGATCTCTGAACATGGTACCAACATTTCTGGCATGCTCCATGCTTGAATAAAAATCAGTATAATCACCAACTTTTACTGGCAAAAGCATTTCTACTTTTTCCATAGGATGTAGAAAATGCCACGATTGTTCCTTCAGCTCCTCGTTGTCTTTACTCAACAATTCCACAATGCGCTTTCTAAAGGCAGTGTTTACATCCTTACCTAGAGACATTAGTGGATTCAAAGAGTCTGCTCTAAAAACATCCGGTGCAATATCCAGATCATCAAACAGGCTCATATCAGAAAGTATAGCCAGATCAACAACATAGTCTCCAATTGCTGTGCAGATTCTTGGACTAGGATTACTTGTTGTTTTGAACACCCCAAATGGTATGTTTTGTATAGGAAAGTCTGAACCCGCAGGTACTTCTACCCAGGATTCCAGATGATTTGGTACGATATACATAGATTTGATAAAAATTTATTTCCCCAAATATAAAGAAAGTGCCCGGAGAGTTTCATTACTCTGGGCACTTTAACTTAAAAGAAAAATACCAACATTTATTTAATTGCCACCCATAAAGAGTGCATTAGCAAATAATTGCTGACCTCTCTTCCAGAATCCTCTGTACAGAATATCATCTGTAAAGAAAATCACGGATCCTCGACCATAGGATTGTGAGCCAAAGACCATTGTGTTTTTTTGTGCAGCATGCGCCTTGTGTCCTGCAAAACCAAGCCTGCGTAAATCTTCATTAATAACACCTACGTTCCAACCATCATCCATTTTACCATACTGGACCGTATTCGTTTTTAGAGAGAAATAATGATCGCCAAGTCCAAATGCAAGTGGGTGCGAAGAATCTACTTCAGCACGGTATATCGCACCAGGTACCATAGCAGGAATATAAGCACGCTCTCTGTCGCTATAACTCATTTCTCCACGCTTAAGATTAAAATCCAAAGACTTCGGCTCTCCAAGCTGTATACCATTCATTCCAGCAACGCTTCTTACTGAATTTGCAGAACAAATAAGTTTTCCACCTTTACTCAACCAAGATTCTACCGCTGAGGAAGTACGTTCATTCATATTTACTCGACCATCCTGAATAACCAGTGTATTATACATCCCACTTTCCATAGCAGATACTAAATTGGACTTATTGACAACAGTAACAGGATATCCCAAGACCTGCTCAAAGTAATGCCAAGCAAAACCAAAGGAATTAGCATCTAACTCATCTGCGGCAAGTAATAAAACCTCCGGTCTTTCTAGCAGAACAAAGTTAGAAGATCCCATATCCGCACCTTGTTGCGCCCATCCACTTGTCAACGGCCAAGCCATACCACCATGCTCTCCAATTACAGTTCTACAGGTTCTGTACCAAGCGTCATTTTTTCTATTATCTGCAGCAGTCACAAAGCAAGTACCCGGTGCAAAAGTTTTGTCTTCGTACTTAACCGCTTTCTCTGTGTATCGTATAACTACACCCGCATTTAATAACTCACCAATAATGGTCGCATCATTCAGGCAATTCCATTTAATAGCCATCGCATAAGGTTGCGATCTCGTGAAAACTGGTTCATTCTTGGGAATAGTATAGGCTTGAGAAGAGTTAATTTTTGTTTCCGTAGCAAAAGCTTTTAAACCTCTCGCGTGCGGTATTGACCATGCAGTAATGTCGTAGGTCAAAGAATCTTCTAATTCCGGATTTGGTTCGAAAAGAACCTGAGTTAGAATTGCTAAAGGCTGATAGGCTGATACTAACATATCCCCTGCTTCAAGAGTCGTTTCAACCTCCTTGTTCAACTGATAGCTATATGCGTTTACCTTAGTATTCTTTTCAAGCGCATTATATTCAATGCCATGCAAGTCAAAATAGTTAGCGAGTGATTCAAGCTCTGTTGCAGGATTATCTTTTGAAATGATGTAGGACTTCAATGCTCCCGGAGGATTTGAAGATGAAACATCAAAGTATTTCTTAAAATTATCATTCAATTCCTTTGCCCCTTCTGAACTCACCTCAACAGTAGACATTGAAGTGGTATAGTGGTGATCTATACGATCCTGTAAAGTAAGCGTATCTCCATTTTCCATTTGTACTGCCCTACCAGAAAAGCTGTGACCAGCCTGCTCATAGGTCATTCCAATGGAACCATTAAATGTTGGATAGGTATCGCCATAACTTGGATAAAAAAGATCGAAAACTTCTTTTGTGAAATACAACCAATCATTACTATCAAATAAGCTCGCACTATTCTTACCAATTCTGGTTTGGAATTCTACCTGCCAATCTGAAATATGGAAGTGATATGGAACAGCTGCTGGTGCAAAATAGTATGGATTATCCTTGAATTGCTCATGGACATCCGCATGCACGTGTGGCATCCATTGCTTATACACTTTTATTCTTGAAACAGACTCCACCTGGCTGGTCCAGGCCCAGTCTCTGTTAAGGTCAAAATAATAATGATTTACACGTCCCCCCGGCCAAGGCTCATAGTGCTCTCTAGCTACTATATCCGGGTCAGCTGTCGAATTTGAAACACCAATATGCCAGTGTGAATATCTCGAGTTACCATCTGGATTAACACTTGGGTCGATAATTACAACTGTATTTTCCAACCATTCATTTGCCTCAGTAGTACCGCCCGTTACAAGTTCATGTGCGACTTTTAAAGAGGCCTCTGTTCCACCTGCTTCATTACCGTGAACAGAATAGCTCAACCAAACTATTGCAATATCTTCCTCTGCTTTACTACTGGAGCCGATGCCAATCTTTGCAAGATGCTGTTCTCTGATAGATTCCAATCTAGCCAGATTCTCAGGCGAGGATACAAAGTAAAGATTCAATGGTCTGCCTTCATTGGTATACCCATAATTCATTTTCTGCATCTTATCAGAAGTATCTGTAATATGGTCGAAATAACCCATTACAAGGTGGTTGGGTGTAAATTGGATACCATATTGCCCTCTTAAAAACTCAGATGGTGTTTTTATTTGCCCAAAGCTGTTCAGGGCTGTTACTAGAAGAACAGCCAGGAAGATATTTCTCGTACGCATTTTGTCTGGTTAACTGTTTAAAATTGAATGTAATTTAAAAAATAGACTCAACAATTCGCTTAATTGTCTTGGAATCTCCCATCATATAATAATGCAGACAGGGAACATTATTTGCTTTTAACTCTTTGGATTGTTGGATACACCATTCGATACCTATTTCTTTGACCGCCGCAGCATCTTTTGCAGATCCAACTGCTTTCGCTAAATCATTCGGGATATCAACATAAAAATTCCGAGGTATAGACTGTAGTTGATAGGCCTTAGTAATTGGCTTCAAACCCGGAATGATGGGTACATTTATTCCAACTGCCCGACACTTTTCTACAAAATCAAAATAGTGTTTATTATCAAAAAACATCTGGGTCACAATATAGTCTCCACCAGCATCTATCTTTTCTTTTAGATAATGTAGATCCATATCAAAATTCGGAGCTTCAAAATGCTTCTCAGGATACCCTGCAACACCGATACAAAAGTCAGTTGAGTTTCCATTTACGATATTGCTATCCAGATAATATCCTTCATTCATTTTTTTTATCTGACGTACCAAATCTACTGCGTAGGTATTACCAAATTCTTCAGGTATGAATTTCTTTTCAAAAGGTCTGGCGTCTCCTCGTAAAGCCAATACATTCTTAATATTCAAAAAATTGAGGTCAATTAATGCATTCTCTGTTTCGTTCTTAGTAAAACCACCACAGAGTAAATGTGGAACAGCGTCTACTTTATACCGGTGCATGATGGCAGCACAGATCCCAACGGTTCCAGGACGCTTACGAATTGCTATTTTCTCATAATAGCCCGAATCACGCTTATTGTAAATAAACTCCTCCCTATGATAGGTCACATCAATAAACGGAGGTTTAAACTCCATTAGCGGATCGATGTTTTCAAATATGGTTTGGATATTCTTTCCTTTTAGTGGCGGTAGAATTTCAAAAGAAAATTGAGTTTTCCCTTTTCCGTTTTCGATATGTTCTATTACTTTCATATTTATTCATTCAAGTTTGGTCGTAGCCATTTTTCT
>OMKD01000060.1 GCA_900299495.1 Sphingobacteriales bacterium | reverse complement strand
TATATTCATTATTGATTAATGAATCGGTTTGAAGAAGATTTATAATAAAGGTTTTTTCTATAAAACAGTCTTCTCCAAGTGTGTCGGTAATTACTAGATCAACCTCAGAATCTTCACTGAAAACGAATGTAGGATTAATTTCATTAGAGGTTGAAGCATTATAGGTCCATAGGAAACTTAGGTTTTCCTCAAAAGGGTATCCTGTTGGAAATAAGCTTGGATTCATAGTAATTGAATCCGTATTGCAAATCAGAAATGAATCTTGAAGAATGGAGTCTGCAAGATTTTCAAAATAATCTGTTTCGTAGATTACAACTTCATAGCTAAAGGTGTCATTACATTCAGTACCATAAGCAATAAGTACTGGGTTGTATACTCCAGGGCCAGGATAGTCTACTACAAAGTTTTCATTTACATCATTAGTTTGAATCAGATAAGTTGAATCTATTCCAGGGTACGGATAAAAGTCAAAACTATTTGATTCTAAAGAATAATTAATAAAACTTACAGTTGTGTCTCCACATAATGTAATAGGAGCATAAAAATCAGCTATAGTTTTCATACAAGAAACTGATTTTATCTCAAACTCTTTTCTTACAACAGAGATAATTGAATCTCCAAGGAATTCAACTGCTTTTACACCTACAAGGTACAAACCTAGTTCAGCAGGATTGACATGAACGATACCAGTTGATTCGTCTACTTCAAAGCTTGTATTTGGATTGAAACCAAATTGATTTAACACATCCGCATTCTCCCACTCTACAGTTATATCGGGGTTTGTATCATCGTAATATGGTTCCATTTCTTCATTGAAGAATAGCGTATCACCATTAACTATGCATGAAGTATCTATGCGATATTTTATTAGACAATCTGGATAGCTATCACCCTTTGCGAACGGAGTATATGGATAATATTTGATCGTTGTGTTTGGTGCTGAAGGAGTTACAGAGAAGTCAATTTCTGAATCTACACCCCCACAGATATAGTATTCTGGAAATAAATCAAAAACGGGTGTGGTATGATTATTCTCTATTGCTATTTTGGGTACTTCAACATACCATACGATACCGGTATCTTCTGGATCTGTTATGTTAGCTAAAGCATTATTTCTGCAACAACGCTGTGAAGCGATATGGTAACTGACCAGGTCGGAAGTATCTGGTAGTTGTAATGTCGTTGTATAAATTTTATATTCGAATTCTACATCAGGTGGATTGGTTACACAAGGATCAGAAAGTGGGTCCATGTCTATTCCCAACTGATCAGGGGAAACAATGATAGTATTTTGCCAAACCTCTATTCCGGAGGTGGTTTCCTTGTAAACGAATAAATGGACTTCTTTATCGAACTTTGTAGAACTTGATTTATCTCTGTAGATACGTAGATTAATTTCATAATCGTCACCAGATAAATGCTTATAGGAAATATCACCACCTACAATGTGGCTTGCATGCACTTGAGGCAACAATAGAAAATTAAGGAATAGGGTTGCTACAATTACAAACTGTTTAAACGGATTAATGACCGTTGCCATCTGCTTGAAATTTTGGAGTTCAGCTGATGTAATTTTTCTAGTTGATTTTGATAAATTCATAGCTGATTAGTTTGAGATTTTGATTTTTTTGATGATTACCTTTCTGTCTTTTGAAGCTGTTAATCCATAAATAGAATCTGCACCTTCATCATCAGCACTGTTTTCAATGCTATTATCTCCCTCACCATAAGGAACGATCAGTAATTCTAATTTTTCATTATCCAGATATTCTTTAAGCATACCATTTTTGTAGTTAGATATGTATTGGATTACAGAATCAGATCTTCGCTCAGAGAGTAGCTTATTATATTCCTTTTTAAACCTTGGAGATGCATATCCGGAAATTTCAAGAGTTAGTTGGAAATTGTCGGAATCTCTGGTGTCAAGGTATAGTTTGATTTGATCCAAGAAGGTATTCAGCTCCTCGTAGTTGTTAGAAACTTCTGCATCAAAGAATATTTCTAACATTCGAAGTCTTCTTGCTTTTTCTGAGAAATCGGTATAGAATTTGCCTAACTCTGTTTGGAATTCAAGAATCTTATCAATGTATTTGAAGTAAGTAACGTTATAAGGTTCCTTGGATTTTCTAGGGTTTGAACCAAGTTGTTTAGGTTCGTCATTGTCAAAGTATAGTCTTAAAGGAAGTATATAAGGAAGGTTATAAACATCGATCTCTTTGTTTAATTTACAACCACTTTCATTACCCGTAATAAATAGAGTATCCTTTTTGCCGACGAAAAGAGTAGTGTCAGAAAAAGACACATTAACTATATATTTACCGGGTTCAAGGGACTTAGTGAAGTCATTTTGATTGAGAAGCGGTTGAGAAAAGATTAACTCATCGTTCTTGAATAAACTTACATCTCCTTGTTTAATATCCTTTCTTACATTTTTGTATTCATTGAAGATCTTGAAATCGACTATGAATGTTTCATCGATTGCATCCAGCGTCCAGTTCTCTTCTGTGCCAAATTGGTGATCAATATGAACAGTGTCTAAAACTTTCCCATCTAATAGATATTCAGCGAAATATTGTCCAGGAATGATTCCTTTAAATCGAGCAATTCCTGAGGAATCAATGATTACATTTGCTACTTCTTCTCCTTGGTTAAAGTCCGTGTTGTATTTAAGTCTTACTGATCCTTCAGCTGTAAGATCGTTACAATTAAATACCTCTATTTGCATTTCGCTCGGAAGAACGTCTATTTTAAACAGATCCGGGCAGCAAAGCCCTTCTTCTCCTGGAAACGGAGTTGCTTTTTCTCTATTTGAAGCAAAATATATCAGATTAGATGCTTCATCGTAATAGTAGCTTATATCATCCACAGAACTATTGAATGGTAGACCTGGATTGACAGGCGTATTCCAATTATCTTCCTTTTTAAGGGCGATTAAAATATCGTATCCACCTAAGGTTTTATGTCCTTTGGAACTAAAAAACAGGCGTTGGTTAATATTGTCAAAATAAGGGCTCGTTTCCTCTTCCTCTGTGTTTATTGAACTAAGGTTTTGAGGCTCTGCATAAGTACTGTCGTTTTCTACAATACTCATCCAAATATCTGTCTTTCCCATTCCTCCTGCTCGGTCGGAGACAAAATACAGTACTTCTTTTTCGAGATAAGTGTCATAACCGAGATAAGGTTGACTGCTGGTACTACCTTCAGGATTTATATTTGGAGGTAATTTGACTAATGGACCTATTTCATTTTCCTCGCTAATAGTCCTGCTGAATAATTGGCATTGAACATCTAAAGTTTCAGTATAGGTGCACACAGAAAAGTAAAGCTTATCTTCATTCGTGTTAATAGTTAGATGTGCAATATGTTGATTGTAAAGATCTAAAGAGCTGACAATGCCCGAATAATCTTCCGTGCCTCGTTCAATCTTCAAAAGATCACGTCTTAAAGTATTTTTTTTATTGATTTCAGGAGTTTCGAAAGAAGTGAAGTATAAAGAGTCTTTGACTATCCTTGGACTGTAAAGCGCATATTCAGAACTTAAATCTCCTTTTAAGTCTTCAATCATGAAGCCATTTTGAGGGGACTGTACGGCACCCATGGCCCATTCACAATAACTCACCTGCATAAGTGCTTTTTCAGCCAATTCAGGATTTTTATCTTCTAAAACTTTAGCTGCAGTGAGGAAGTGTTCTATAGCTTCTCCATAGCTAACCAAGTTCTTGTTAACCTGACCTAAGTAAAAATAAGCTTCTGGATATATACTGGTACTATCACTCTTAATTACATTTTTTAAATTTCTTTCAGCTGGAATATATAGGTTTGTATGATATTGAGACATCCCCGTTTCAAACAGACTTTTCAGGTCTGGTTCTATTTCTTGAGCAGCGAGCTCATAATAGAAGATAGCGTCATAATAGTTGTTATTGATATAAGAGGATTTTGCTTTTGCCATTATCTCAGATAGTTGTGCAAAAGACAGGTTAGGCGTTAACCAAAAAAGTAGTATGAGCAGTTTTAGGCCTCTTTTCATTATTGAATATTTTGAGACTGTTTCGTCTAGGGAGTTTAGAAAATTCTGCAATTAGGTCTGTAAGGAGGAACCTGAATGCAGTTGAATATATTTTTACGAAGGAAGAACTCTGGTCCACCTCTTCTGTTTGTTGGCACTTCAAAATTGGAAATAGTGATATCATAAGTAAATCCAAAATCCCAATTTCTAAATGAAGCGGTAATCTCAGGTATTATGGAGTCTACTATTTTCTTTTCTTCTCCAGTTAGAGTAGGATCATTGTCTAAGGACCATATTCTTGTTCCCATCGCAAATCCAAGTGCAATTGGTTTTTCTTTATTATCAAAATGATATATCAGACCTCCACTTATTAGTGATTCAAAATAGGTCTTTTGGAATTGGGCAAGCGCTTTGAACTTTAGATCTAACTGTTTTCCTACCTCTATGACAGGTACCATATAAACAGATGTTCTGATAGGTAGTTTTACAGGGTAACTGGTGCTCTCGGCACTATCGTAAAAATTTAATTCAGGTTGAGTTAAATTGAAAACACCAACACCAAAATTCAAGGTAGATCTCCCCTGACGGCTGATTGTTCCATCATCATTGAATAACCTGGATTGTTTGCCGTAAAAGTTGAAGCCTGCATTTACACTTTCATAACCGAGTACAAAATTGGAAAATTCTTCTGTTGTCTGTGCACCAGGATCTCTATATCCTAATTCATTCCAGTATTCGGGCCATGATAAATTTGAAATATCGAATGATCGATTATTATAACCACCCATTAATCCAATTGTAAAGCTAATTTCTTCAACATATTGGTAGGTATATGTTAAAGCTCCACCTACAGAATAGAGGTCTATATTAGAATCACCAGCCCTGTCATTAATTAAATTTAAACCATAGCTAAGCTTATGTTTGCTTTGCGTATTACAGGGTCTAATCTTTTGTTCTAAGGAAATACGTTTGGTGGAGTATGGAGTTCCTAGTCCTTCTCTCCATTGATCTCTTACCTGGACAGAATATCTCATAGATTGCTCTCCACTTGCAATTAAAGCAGGATTTACGGAGAGGCTGGCTCCATCAAATTGTGAAAAGTGCACATCTTGCCCATGCACATTTGTAATAGTGTTTAAGGCTAAAAGCAAAAAGATGCTTGCCAGTTTGGTAGCTTTAAAATTCAAAATCAAGTTTTTTTGGATCCAGAGTGTTGCTCTGTTTGTTACGAGGGAATATCCCAAATTACTAAATTATAGCGACTTATGTTTGTTTTGTAGGCCTCTATAACTAAATTTTAACTTGACTTAGCGCATGTTTTATGTGTAGTTATCTTGTATGCAAACTAAGAAAAATCACCTAACAAATTATAAAAAATTATATAAATGATGAAATACTTTTCTTTGTAGTATTTTCCCGCTCCCAAAATGTCATCTATTTTACATGATTGATTAGAAATTTCTCTTAGTCAATCTGCTAGTTTGAACATTGTTTTTATACTTCGAATTGAATTGGACAAGATAGGTTCCGTCCTGCAAGTCATGTATATAAAAGATGTTTTCTGAGAAATCATCTATCTTTTTGACAGGTTTACCAATCAGGTTATAGATTACAATCGATTCAAGATCTTTTGAATCAGATATTTTGAAATGGTCTGTCGCCGGATTTGGATATATTGAAATGGAATTAGCTTTATCAGTTTGATAAAGGGGAGTGGTAATAGTTAATAGTACTGAAAATAAAAATAGGATTTTGGAGTTCATACCGCAATTTAGGGATTATTGAGCTCTTTTTCAATGAATAACATAACAATAAAAAAGCCCTGAGTTGACATTTCAGGGCTTTTTTTATAGTTCTATTAATTTTCAGCTTCTTTGTTGAAGTAGTTGATGAACTCTTCTAGATTCATAATACCAACATCTCCATGTCCCTGACGTCTTACAGCCATTGTTTTGGACTCCGCCTCTTTCTCTCCAATAATTAGCATGATTGGAATTTTATTTGTTTCCGCATCACGAATTTTTCTACCAATCTTCTCACTTCGTGTATCTATAATACCAGTGATTCCCTTCAGACCTAATTGTGTGGATAATTCCTCAGCATAAGCATTGTACTTATCACTAATTGGAAGAATAGTGAATTGCTCAGGCGTTAACCAAAGCGGGAATTTACCTGCAGTATGCTCGATTAAGATAGAAATAAATCTTTCCATAGATCCGAAAGGAGCTCTGTGAATCATTACGGGTCTATGCGATACATTGTCTGAGCCAGTATATTCCAACTCAAAACGTTCAGGAAGGTTATAATCCACTTGGATTGTTCCCAACTGCCAAGATCTGCCAAGCGCATCTTTAACCATGAAGTCCAACTTTGGACCATAGAATGCAGCTTCACCGTATTCAGTAACTGTATTCATGCCCACTTCTTTAGTTGCATCAATAATAGCACTTTCTGCAGCCTCCCAGTTTTCATCTGATCCAATGTACTTTGAAGGGTTCTCTGGATCTCTAAGTGAAATCTGAGCTGTAAAGTTTTCAAAGCCCATTTTATTCAGGACAGTAGTTGTAAGATCAAGAACATTTAAGAACTCATCCTTAAGTTGTGCAGTAGTACAGAAGATATGTGCATCATCCTGGGTAAATCCACGAACTCTTGAAAGACCATGCAATTCACCACTTTGCTCGTATCTGTATACAGTACCAAATTCAGCAATTCTCAACGGAAGATCTTTGTATGATTTAGGTCTGTGCGCAAAAACTTCACAGTGATGCGGACAGTTCATAGGTTTTAATAAAAACTCCTCTCCTTCCTTCGGCGTATTAATTGGCTGGAAAGAATCTTCACCATACTTTTCATAGTGACCAGATGTTTGATACAACTCTTTTTTACCAATGTGTGGCGTGGTAACCATTTTATAACCTCTCTTTTCCTGCTCCTCTTTTAGGAAGTTCATAAGCTTATCCCTAAGCGCATTTCCTTTTGGAAGCCAAATCGGTAAACCACCACCCACTCGCTCAGAGAACATGAATAAATCTAGTTCTGCTCCAAGTTTTCTGTGATCACGTTTTTTTGCTTCCTCAAGTAAGTGAAGGTATTCTTTTAACTCTTTGTTCTGAGGAAAAGATATACCATATAAACGAGTCATTTGATTTCTTGTCTCATCACCTTTCCAGTATGCACCAGCAAGACTCATTATTTTAAGCGCTTTGATCTTTCCTGTATTTGGAATATGTGGTCCCTTACACAAGTCTACAAAGTTACCTTGCTCATAAAAAGTTATGTCTCCATCCTCAAGCCCATCAATAAGCTCAAGTTTATATTCGTCTCCTTTTTCTGTGAAGTATGCAATAGCATCATCTTTGGATACTTCCTTTCGGATATACTCGTTTTTTTGCTTTGCAAGTTCTTTCATCTTTTCCTCAATCTTTGGAAAATCTTCAGATGAAAGTTTCTTGTCACCAAAGTCTACATCATAATAGAATCCATTTTCAATAGATGGACCTATTCCCAATTTTACTCCTGGATATAAGGCTTCAAGCGCCTCTGCCATTAGGTGAGCTGAAGAGTGCCAGAATGTTGACTTACCTTCTTTGTCTTTAAATGTATGTAATACAAGATTAGAATCCTCATTGATTGGCAATGTTGCATCACAAACAACACCATTTATACTAGCTGAAAGTACATTTCTTGCAAGCCCTTCGCTAATGGACATAGCAACATCCATTGCAGTACTTCCTTTGTCAAATTGTTTAACTGAACCGTCAGGCAGTGTTATATTTATCATTACTGTTGATTGCATGGTTTACGATATCGCATGCAAATATATAATTGATAAAGGAAAACATTAGTATTTGTGTATTAATTTCTACAACTGAAAGAGGTATAAAAGCCTTTTTGTCGCTTATCAATTTAAAATCTTATTTCTGCAACCAAAAATCCTCTGATTTAGGCCGTTTTCAGAAAGATTGACCTCAAACTAAAATTTAGTTCTCATATTTGTTTTAGGGTTTTAAATAAACCATATCAACCTAATAAAAACGCTTAACTAAGCATATATTTAAAGATTTAATGAGATTGGGGTACGCTCAATATAGATTTGAAGTTATTTAAGGGGGAAAGCATTTTGCTTTTATAATTTCTAAAAAATCTATGAGAGAGCAATTCGTTTGCTGGTAGGATTTAATTCCACCAGCAAATTTTTTTTTATACCTACTGCTTATTAATTTAAGTAAAAAAATGCGACAGCTTCCTTTATTTATAGCCATCCTTTGTTTATTAAGTTCTTGTAATACAGATGAAAAAAGCCCATTTGAATACGTAGACGTTTTCATTGGCACTGGTGGCCATGGACACACGCACCCCGCTGCTACACTACCTTTTGGAATGATGCAATTAGGACCTGATACAAGACTTGAGGGTTGGGATGGTTGCTCCGGGTATCATTATTTGGATAACAGAATCTATGGATTTAGCCATACACATCTTTCCGGTACCGGTGTTGGTGATTATAATGATTTGCTTATCATGCCCTCTACTTCACCAATTTTGAATGACAAAGAAACATTGGCCTCTGTTTTTTCGAAGTCCAATGAGCATGCAGAACCAGGTTATTATCAGGTGTTTTTGGATGATGAGAATATCCAAGTAGAACTTTCCAGTACTGAAAGGGGAGGAATTCACAAATATAAAAGTCTAAATGGCGAATCTATTTGGGTGTCTTTGGATCTTCAACACAGAGATGAACTCTTGGAAACTGACATTTTTCAAGTTGATGAGTATACCCTTCAGGGAAAGCGGATATCGAAAGCTTGGGCAGAGGAGCAGCATTTTTATTTTTTTCTGAGATTTTCAGAAAAGATCAAACAAATAAATTACGCAAACCAAGGAAGAAATCTCTCCGTTTTATTTAAAGATGATCCTGATTATGTTGAGCTTAGAGTTGCTATGTCTGCAGTCGATGAAGCAGGGGCAAGAAAGAATTTTGAAGCAGAGCTGCAATCTAAAACCTTTGAAGACATACGTTCATCTGCTCGAACAAGATGGGAAGATCAGTTAAATCGAATTCAGGTAGAAGGTGATGAGTCGATGAAGATCAATTTTTATACTTCATTATACCATACCTCAATCGTACCTAATCTTTTTGTGGATGTAGATGGCAGATACAGGGGAACTGATCTCATGATTCACACCGCAGAAAATCATAAACAATACACGGTATTTTCTTTGTGGGATACTTATCGAGCTGCACATCCGCTTTATACCTTAATTAACTCGGAGGAGAACAATGATTTTATTAAGAGTATGTTGGCACATTATCAAGATGGAGGACAGTTGCCTGTTTGGGAATTGGCAGCAAATTACACAGGCTGTATGATTGGATATCATACGGTATCTGTTATAGCTGATGCATATTTAAAAGGTCAGGATGATTTTGATGCTGATTTGGCATTAGAAGCCATGATTCATATATCAAATATTGATGAATTGGGTAAAAAAGAATATGCTGAAGAAGGGTTTATTCCTGCACATATCGAACACGAATCTGTGTCGAAAACCTTGGAGTACGCCTATAATGACTGGTGTATAGCGCTTATGGCTAAAAAAATGGGGCGCATGGATGTTTATGAAGAGTACATTCAACGCGCTCAACATTATAAGTATTTATTTAATCCGGATAACCAATTCATGGTGCCAAGAGTGGAAAATCGTTGGCTCTCAACTTTTGATCCTTATGAAGTCAATTTCCATTTTACAGAGGCCAATGCCTGGCAATATCATCTCTATGTGCCACATGATGTAAACGGACTGATTGAATTGTTTGGAGGTAAAGAAAGGCTAGAAAACAGATTGGATACTTTGTTTTCAACAAGCACAGAAACCTCGGGTAGAAATCAGGCCGATATTACTGGTTTGATCGGGCAATATGCTCATGGAAATGAACCGAGTCATCACATGGCATATCTCTATAATTATGTTGGTAAACCCTCTTCTGGTCATGCAATTATCAGGCAGATTTTAACGGAATTGTATAAACCAGAGCCGGACGGGATTTCAGGTAATGAAGATTGTGGTCAAATGTCTGCTTGGTATATTTTAAGTGCAATGGGTATGTATCCTATGGCACCTGGATCTGGGGTTTATGATCTTGGTAGTCCTTTGGTTGATAAGGCTTCAATGGTATTAAAAGATTCTGCCATTTTAGAGATTCAAGTATATGATAATAGTGCTTCTAATAAATATGTACAGCAAATAAAGTGGAATGGAAATTTAATAGATCGACTTTACATTACACATGAGGACTTGGAAAAGGGAGGTTTATTAGAATTCTTCATGGGCAGTGAGCCATTAGATGATGAAGAACAACTATCATTAAAAGCGTTTGACTCAAGTATTAAGGATTATATGGTATTGCCTTCACCTGCTTTTTCAAATGGAGGAAGAGCTTTCCAGGATCGTACCCGTGTGGCTATAAATTCAGCAACCGATACTGACATCTATTACAGAATTATTGGAGAATCAGAAACCTTCAAAAAATATAAAGATCCATTTACGATTCTTGAAACTACAACGGTAGAATCTTACTGTGAGGATTCTTCTGGCAATAGAAGTAAACTAATCAAAGCTATTTTTAGAAAAATTCCAGGGAACCGAAGTATAAGATTGAAAGGTGAATATTCCAATCAGTATGCTGCTGGAGGAGATCAGGCACTTATTGACTTCCTGTATGGAGGAAATGATTTTAGGACTGGTGAGTGGCAGGGATACCAAGGGGGTAGTATGGAGGCAACGATCGATTTAGGTGAGATTCAGTCTGTTAATTCGATTAGCATAAATGCGCTTCAGGATGAAAATTCTTGGATTTTTATGCCGGAAGAGGTACAGTTTTGGATTTCGGATGATGGGATCCAATTCAAGAATTTGGGTGTGAAGGAAACACAAACTTCTGTAAAGACGAAAGGTACCCAAGTAGAGACTTTTGAATGGAGAGGAAAAGGAAATGCTCGTTTTGTAAGGGTTCTTGCAAAGAATATGGGCAACTGTCCAAATTACCATAAAAGTGAGGGGAATCAATGTTGGATCTTCCTAGATGAGATTACGATTCAGTAGATTAATTTTGGTTTTTATCAACTTTCGCTAATAAAAACTTGTTTAGTAACAAAAATCAATATAGTATTGCATATATGAAAAATCTAGTCAATGTATTATCAATTATTATTATCGTAGTATCTATTAAGATATAGATTGTAATAGGGTGATAGTATATTACTAAAAAAGAGTCATCCATTGGGTGACTCTTTTTTTATTCCTAACTCAATACATATATACATTCATTATGTATAACAGCCTTTTTATCACTGAAATTATTATTGTAGTCATTAACGGTAGTTGATGAATAGGAGAGGTATTATATATTCAAAATATAAAAGAGCACCTTTCTGAAAGGTGCTCTTTTTTTATACAAGTTAAAACATCTTTATGGAATTGAATAAGTTTAGTAAACGCGTAACACAGGATGACAGTCAACCAGCTGCTCAGGCTATGCTTCATGCATTGGGTCTAAGTAGAGAAGACTTGAAAAAGCCATTTATTGGAATCGCAAGTACCGGTTATGACGGTAATCCCTGTAATATGCACCTAAACGCGCTAGCTGCTGAGGTTAAGAAAAGTGTTAATCAGCAAGATCTTGTTGGCCTTGTTTTTAATACCATTGGAGTAAGTGATGGAATTTCTATGGGTACTCCCGGTATGCGTTTTTCATTACCCTCAAGGGATATTATTGCAGACTCCATGGAAACAGTAGTTCAGGCCATGTCTTACGATGGGTTGATCACTGTAGTTGGCTGCGATAAGAATATGCCAGGTGCTCTAATTGCTATGCTTAGGCTAAACAGACCATCAATTCTAATGTATGGAGGAACCATTGAATCGGGTAAACTTGGGGATCAAAAGTTGGATATCGTTTCAGCCTTTGAAGCCTGGGGGGCCAAAGTAAGTGGAAATATCAGTCAGGAAAAATTTCAAGATGTTGTTGAAAAAGCCTGCCCAGGCCCGGGTGCTTGTGGTGGAATGTATACCGCAAATACCATGGCTTCAGCAATTGAAGCATTAGGTATGTCCCTTCCTTATAACTCATCAAATCCTGCCATCGGTCAGGCAAAGCAAAATGAAAGTCTTGATCAAGGACCAGCCATACGCCGATTGATAGAACTCGATCTCAAACCCAAAGATATAGTAACGAAAAAGGCATTAGAAAATGCTATAACCTTGATCACTGTTCTTGGTGGATCAACAAATGCAGTCCTTCACTTTCTCGCAATTGCTGATGCTGCAGGTGTGGAATGGGGACTTGACGATTTTCAACGTATAAGTGACCGAACGCCATTTTTAGCGGATTTAAAGCCGAGCGGCCAATACCTTATGGAAGATTTGTCCAACGTAGGCGGAACTCCTGCTGTACTGAAATATCTGCTCGAACATGGATTCCTACATGGTGATTGTATGACTGTGACAGGAAAGACATTAGCCGAAAATCTGGCAGAATTACCAGCATTTGATGAGGGTCAACAAGTAGTAAAAGACTTGAGTGATCCAATTAAAGATAGCGGTCATATCAGAATTCTAAGAGGTAACCTTGCTGCTGATGGATGCGTAGCGAAAATAACAGGAAAAGAGGGATTGTCATTTACAGGAAGAGCAAGAGTATTTGATAGTGAACAAGCAGCTAATGATGGAATTAGTATGGGACTTGTGCAAAAAGGAGAAGTAGTAGTCATCCGTTATGAGGGACCAAAGGGAGGTCCAGGTATGCCCGAGATGCTCAAACCAACAGCAGCTATAATGGGTGCAGGTCTTGGTAAATCTGTAGCCCTGATTACAGATGGAAGATTCTCTGGCGGAACACATGGTTTTGTTGTAGGTCATATTACTCCAGAAGCACAGGAAGGAGGTTTGATTGCTTTGGTTGAGGATGGTGATGAAATTCGAATTGATGCTGAATCAAATACCATTGATTTGATGGTATCAGAGGAAATAATTAATGAACGAAAAGCACTTTGGAAAGCACCTGATTTGAAGGTGGAAAGAGGTGCACTTTATAAATATGCCAAATTGGTTTCTTCAGCCTCAGAAGGCTGTATAACAGATAAATAAAACTGCAAATTATTAAGTTATGGTAACAGGTAAAGCAAAAGTAATGAAAGGATGTGACGCTATTGTGGAGAGCCTGCTTAAGGAAGGTGTTGATACGATTTTTGGATATCCAGGGGGAGCTATCATGCCTGTTTATGATAGTTTGTATGACTATCAGGATCAGCTTAAGCATGTACTGACTAGACATGAGCAGGGTGCTATTCACGCTGCACAAGGATATGCACGAGTATCGAAAAATGTAGGAGTCTGCCTGGCAACTTCAGGTCCGGGAGCTACAAATTTAATTACTGGATTAGCAGATGCATATATTGACTCAACACCACTGGTCTGTATTACAGGTCAGGTCGCAAGCCATTTGTTGGGTACCGATGCTTTTCAGGAAACTGATGTGCTTGGGGTCTCAACTCCTGTTACAAAATGGAATTTTCAGATTACGAAACCAGAGGAAATCCCTGGAGCGATAGCTAAGGCATTTTATATCGCCCAATCAGGGAGACCTGGGCCTGTACTGATTGACATTACTAAAGATGCTCAGTTTGGAAGTCTGAATTTCAAGTATAATAAATGCTTGGAGATTCGTTCTTATCGTCCTGTTCCTTCTGTTGACTTAGAACAAGTAAAAAAAGCTGCAGAGCTTATCAATAATGCCAAGCGACCTATGGTCTTATTTGGACAAGGCGTTATTCTTGGTGATGCTAAAAAGGAGTTTAAGTCTTTTATTGAAAAGGCAGGAATTCCATCAGCATGGACAATACTTGGTGTTTCCTCAATTCCAAACGAACATCCACTGAATGTTGGTATGCTCGGTATGCATGGAAATTACGCTCCCAATAAGTTGACTAGTGAATGTGATGTATTGATTGCGGTGGGTATGCGATTTGATGATCGTGTAACAGGTAAGGTTTCTACCTTCGCCGCCCAAGCAAAAGTTATTCATCTTGAGATTGATCCTGCAGAAATAGATAAGATTATTAAAGCAGATGTAGCAGTCCTCGGTGACTGTAAATCGAGTTTATCCTTGCTAACTCAATATGTTAATAGCGCAACGCATACAAATTGGCTAAATAAATTTAAAGAACTGGATACGGAGGAGTACAGAGAAGTACAGCAAAAGGAATTAATTCCGGATACAAATAAAAAGATTACCATGGCCGAGGTGATAGATGCCTTGTCGGTAAAGACAAACGGAGAGGCTATTATGGTCACTGATGTCGGTCAGCACCAGATGGTTGCACATAGATATTATCAATACAGTTCTTGGAAATCTAACGTTACTTCTGGAGGTCTTGGGACCATGGGTTTTGCACTTCCAGCTGCCTTGGGCGCTAAACTTGCTCAACCCAATCGAGAGGTTATTGCTGTAATTGGTGATGGAGGATTTCAAATGACCATACAGGAACTTGGGACCATTTTTCAATACGAAATTCCTGTAAAGATTTTGGTTTTGAATAATGAATTCCTTGGGATGGTTCGTCAATGGCAGCAGCTTTTCTTCGATAAAAGATATGCGTCGACTGAATTAGTGAATCCTGATTTCCAAACTATCGTCAAAGGGTATCATATACCTGCTGAATTGGTGGATAAAAGAGAAGACCTAAGTGATGCTATGGATAGATTCATTAATTCCAACAGTTCTTATTTCCTGGAAGTTAGAGTAGGTAAGGAAGATAATGTATTCCCAATGGTACCATCGGGTAGTTCCGTTTCTGATATCCGTTTAAAATAATTGAGACATTATGAAGAAGCAATATACCATAATCGTTTATACCGAGAATAATATCGGTCTAATGACGAGGATCAGTAATGTCTTTTCCAGAAGGCATGTGAATATTGAAAGTATCACCTGTTCTGAATCAGAGGTTCGAGGGGTACACAGATTCACGCTTGTTGTGCATGTAGAGGAGGAAAAGGTGATCAAGATCGTAAAGCAAATCGATAAACAAATTGAAGTCTTGAAAGCAGTTTATCATGTTAATGATGAAATCGTTTATCAAGAAGTAGCATTGTATAAGATCCCTATTAATGTCTTTTCATCCGGGAAGGAAATCGAACATATTGTGCGAGCACATTATGCTCGTGTATTGGCTGTGAAAGGTCAATTTGTAATAATTGAAAAGACAGGGCATAAGGAAGAAACACAGGAATTGTTCGATGCCTTAAATCCTTATGGATTGATAGGTTTCGTTAGGTCAGGTCGTATCGCGATTCCAAAACCAATGGAATCACTGAAGGATTACATAAAGGATTTGGAGTCATCAATAAATCAAAACTAATTAATAATGGCAAAATTGAACTTTGGCGGGGTATTAGAAAACGTTGTCACTCGAGAAGAGTTTCCCCTTTCAAAAGCACAGGAAGTATTAAAAAATGAAACAGTTGCTGTACTGGGTTACGGTGTTCAAGGACCGGGTCAGTCACTGAATCTTCGAGATAATGGTATTAATGTAATTGTTGGACAGCGTGAAAACTCTGCATCCTGGCAAAAGGCTGTGGATGATGGCTGGGTTCCAGGAGAGACATTATTTAGTCTTGAAGAGGCAGCCGAGCGCGCGACAATTATTCAGTATTTGCTTTCTGATGCAGGGCAGATTGCTCAGTGGGAAATGGTGAAGTCTAAGCTTACACCAGGTAAGGCACTTTATTTCTCTCATGGCTTTGGAGTTACTTTCAAGGAAAAAACTGGTATTATACCTCCAGCGGATGTAGATGTAATTCTGGTTGCTCCTAAAGGATCAGGAACTTCCCTAAGACGCTTATTTGTCGCAGGTAAAGGTCTTAATTCTAGTTATGCAATTTTCCAGGATGCAACTGGAAAAGCTCATGATCGAGTTGTTGCCTTAGGAATCGCAGTTGGTTCAGGTTATTTATTTGAAACTGATTTTGAAAAAGAAGTTTATTCGGATCTTACTGGTGAAAGAGGCGTCTTAATGGGTGCACTTGCTGGTATTTTCGAAGCACAATACAATGTTCTTAGAAGAAATGGGCACTCACCATCTGAAGCATTCAATGAAACGGTTGAGGAGTTGACTCAAAGTCTAATGCCTTTAGTAGCAGAGAATGGTATGGATTGGATGTATGCAAATACCTCTACAACAGCTCAGCGTGGTGCTTTAGACTGGAGACATAAGTTTAGAGATAAGCTAGAGCCATTATTTGAAGAATTATATGATTCGGTAAAGACTGGGCGAGAAGCTGAGATCGTGATCGAAGCAAACAAGCAGGAAGACTACAGAGTTAAGCTCGAAGAAGAACTGAAGGAAGTTCGTGAGTCTGAACTGTGGCAGGCGGGAAGACAAGTACGTCAACTTCGTCCTGAAAATAGTTAATATGAAAACTCAGGCACAAAATATACCTCCAATAGATGCAGTCTACAAGGCTGCATCTGTTCTTAATTCTGTAGTCAAGTTGACTGCACTGGATATCAATGCACGTTTGTCTCAGAAATATGAGGCGACAATCGCTTTGAAACGGGAAGACCTACAAGTGGTAAGATCCTACAAGATCAGGGGTGCATATAATAAGATTAGTAATCTTGATACAGAAAATCTAAATAGAGGTGTTGTCTGTGCAAGCGCAGGAAATCATGCGCAAGGTGTTGCGTTTTCTTGTAATAAACTTGGCGTACATGCTACCATCTTTATGCCTGTACCTACTCCTAAGCAAAAACTGGAGCAAGTTCGCTTTTTTGGTGGCGAGTATGTAGAGGTTATGTTGGTTGGAGATACCTTTGATGATGCCAAATATGCTGCTTTAGAATTCTCAGAAGCTAATGGTGCTGTCTTTGTACCGCCATTTGATGACCCTAAGATTGTGGAGGGACAGGGAACAGTTGGTCTTGAAATTTTACATCAAACAGTCAATCCAATTGATTATTTATTTCTTCCTATTGGAGGAGGAGGGTTATCAGCTGGTGTAAGCACAGTTTTTAAACAACTTTCTCCTGATACTAAAATTATCGGTATAGAGCCAATGGGAGCCCCTGCTATGCAAAAGTCTGTGGAAAAAGGTGAGCCTGTCACTTTGGATAAAATCAACAAATTTGTTGATGGAGCAGCCGTCAGAAGAGTTGGGGATCTTAATTTCAGTATCTGTTCCGCAAACTTGGATGATATTATCCTGGTGGAAGAAGGGAAGATCTGTGAATCAATTCTTGAACTTTACAGTCGTGACGCCATTGTACTTGAACCAGCAGGTGCTTTATCTATAGCAGCTCTGGATCAATATGCTGAAGAGATTAAAGGCAAGCAGGTGGTTTGCATCCTCAGTGGTGGTAATAACGATATCACCAGGATGGAGGAAATAAAAGAGCGTGCGTTACTCTACGCAGGTCTAAAGCATTATTTTATAATTAGATTTCCACAGCGCGCAGGTGCTCTAAAAGAGTTCGTTGGCGAAGTGTTGGGACCTAATGATGATATAACACATTTCGAATACACCAAAAAGAATACTAAAGAGAAGGGTTCTGCCGTTGTAGGTATAGAATTGCAAACTAAATCGGATTTCGAACCTTTACTGAGTAGAATTAAGGAGAAAGGATTCTTTGGTGATTATCTGAACGATAAGTCTTACCTACTTAATTTGTTGGTTTAGTTCCTTGAGTTA
>OMKD01000059.1 GCA_900299495.1 Sphingobacteriales bacterium | reverse complement strand
TCAGCAATGGTTAAGAGGTGATTATACATCCATGAGTGATGAAGAGAAAAAGGGGGCTATGTTGTTTTTTGGTAAAGCAGGCTGTTATTCCTGTCATAATGGGCCTAATTTAGCGAATATGGAGTTCGCAGCCTTAGGTTTCAATGATTTTGATGAAGAGGAGGTGTTCTTTATCCAGGCTGTAAATCCTACAATAGATGGAAGAGCTTCTTTTACTGGACAAGAGTCTGATAAATATAAGTTCAAGGTCCCTCAATTGTACAATTTACTTGATAATGGTTTTTATGGTCATGGGTCAAGTTTTAAAAGTTTGCGGGAGGTGTTGGAATATAAAAACAATGCCATTAAAGAAAATCCAATTGTAGGAGATGTTTTTCTTGATAATCGTTTTGAACCGCTCAACCTAACCGAACAGGAATTAGATCTTTTGGAGTTATTTATTAGTGAATCCTTGTATGATCCGAACTTAGATCGGTACGTGCCAGGAACAGTGATTTCTGGGAATTGTTTTCCTAATGGGGATGTTCAATCTTTGGTAGATTTAGGATGCGGATAAAAAAAGGTATGTTTTTAACATACCTTTTTTTATTTAATCTTGTTCTAGAATGAGAACCACCTTATTGAAGTCGGCTGCGCTGTTTATGACTTCTCGGTATGGATTGTAATCCTCTGCAGATACTTCTATTTGCTGATAGAATTCTTCGATATTGACAATTAGTTCGTTGTTTACTAACTCATAGGAAGACTTAAATATCATTTTTATTTCATCGCCTTCTTTTACTTCAGCATGTATATTCAGGTCTTCCATGTTTTTAATGGAATAACCATCGGGGATTTCAATGACAAGCTGTCGAGTATAACTTTTGTTGTATCTAGAATCTACAGGTTGTATTCTTTTCGTCTCCTGATAAAGTTCATTTTGAGGTCCGATGAGGTTACCTACCTTAAATAAGTATTTATTTCCAGCTCTGTCAACAAATTCCTCCGTTTCTGTTTTCAAAGACATGGTGTAAGGCTTTTTCCCAAAATCCTGCGGCATTGTATTCGTAAAACTGGCCATGTTTACTGTGAAGTTTTCATTGATTGACTCCACATGACTTTTTTCGATATCCTCTTTAACTTCTTGATCCATGATATCGTAGTATAATTGGTAGCTGGCAGAGTATCCAAAATCTTCCTTTTTTAAATCTAGTAGGATATTTGATACATTCTCTTTGTCAAATTTCACATGGGCTGTGATATTTGAATACGTGTCCTTATGATCATTCTCTGGAATATATTTTATGTTTCCAATAAAAGATTCTACAGAGCCCAATTTCAGTTTTTCAAAGAATAGACCATGATTGTGGATGTAACCGAAAGGTAGGTAGCCAATCCTACTTCCCAAACTTGTTGGGGACATATACTTATTTATTGATGGAATATATAGTGCGTATGTATCTAAGAATAAATATGCTTCAAATTCCGGGTCGAACTTCAAATCTGAACGATTATTAGTCAGGACAATTTGATGTTCAATGCTCATTTGTTTTAAACAGGTAACAAATAGCTTTGTAATTCCTCTCAGACCACCTACTTTTTTATCTAGTACTTCACTGAGTTTACTATGGGCTGCATTGCCTCTTTCCACGAAAGAATAATTTCTTTTCAAGTAGTCTTCTAAGGTTCTGATTTTATCTTCAGTACTTGAAGCTTCATTAGCTTTTGAAGCTTTGATTATTTTCGCAATGCTTCTTTCATCACTCTTGGATACATTTTCATAGAAATACTCCATTTGTGGTTCTACCAACTTGGAATAACTCGAATAATCCCAAACAGCATTTTTTGGGTTACTATCCATGCAGTAGATTAGAAACTGCTTATTAGCATCATAGTTTCCGTAGGTTTCTTCATATAGAGGATCTACTTTGTCTACATGAAAGCCAAGGATATTATAGTCCTTCATTTCCATAAGAAGCGATGATTCTTCAAGCTGATTGTAAGACTTTGATCTGAAGATCAAAAAGTTTGGGTGTATAAGTTCAAAGGTTACATCTTCTTGCTTATAATCCGTTTGTATATCCACTCTTGTTCCCTGGACATAAATTTCGGATTCAATCAAGTAATAATACTCAACTACAGCACCTTTTTGAATACCTTCCAAAGCAAAATAATTGACGTTTCTATCTGTTTCCTCATCTACGGCAAGAATAATGTCAGACTTTTTTAACTCAATAAGAGATCCGTCAGGGTTAAGCACTCGCGCTTTACTGGCATGTAAAATATTACTTGCGTATGTTGGAATATATATCTTATTATAAGACTCTATTTCTTCATCGGATAATAATTGAACCTTGTAATGCCTAAGTTTGAATTTTTTAAATTCATTATACTGATTAAATGCAAACTCGTCCTTGATCACAGTCATCAATCCTAAGATGTTTTGGCTAGTATCCGTGAAAACAGGATATTCAATTGACTCCGACCAGTCGTATGTTTTAAGTGTAGATTGTTGGGCACTCACTGTGTTGAATAAGCAACAAATGGTGATTAATAGAAATAAGTATTTTTTCATTTTAGTTTGATTGTTTTAGTACTATAGTTTCTTTGAAAGCCTTTCTTATTGATTTAATCAGTGCATTGATTTCTTCCTGTTTTTCCGCTTCTAAGAATATTGCATTTGAAACTTCTCGATGCGTATAGAACAGTTTGTTATCCTCCAGATGATAGTTGATGCTTAATTCTAAATAATCCGTTTTGACCTCAAAGTTTTCAGGGATATAAGTCAATTCATAACCTGAAGGTATTTCAAGTATATAGGTGTGTTGGTTTGAATAATTGTACTCTCTTTCAATAGGATGTTCTCGAAGTTCAGTTTGTGCAAGTGCGGTACAGTCTTGATTTAGGTTTAGGTTGAGGTAAATTTCATTATCATATCTACTGACAATGTCCTCAATGGTAAAAATGTAATCTACTTTGAACGGTAGATCATAGCTGTATTTGTTTGTTTCTGTGATATTGTCAATTGTGAACTTGTTATTACCTCTCATCAAACGATTACGGTAAAAAGTTTTGAGATCTTTTTCCTGCTTAACATTCTCCAGCCTGTAAAACCAATCTTGTTTTTGATAGCCTGTTAATTCAATTTGTCCGATACCATGAATATTATTGCCTACAAGCATGATTTGGGTTGAATCAACCTGTGTGTTTTTTGATGCTGGTAGTACGGGGACGGTTATTACTTCGAACTGACCATCTCCAAGGTCTATAAGTGCTTCCTTCCCTTGAATGAAGCTAGTCGGATAATCCATTGTGCTGTATCTTCCAGTAGCATCTAAAAAATAGTATTGACCCTTTTTCTTGTAGGTCAGGATCATATGGTTATCTGCAACCGGACTAGGTACTTCTTCGTATGTGTAAGGTAGTTTTCTTGTTCCGATCCAAGTCAGGTGACTGGATATATTTGTCTCTGAAAGCATCTCTTGCATGATACTTGAATTGTCCTTACAATCTCCAAATTTACGTTCGTAAATCTCATTGGCATTTCTGGGGATAAAGCCACCAAGACCATTTTCAAAGTCTATGTATTTTATATTTTGTTGGGTCCAATAATAGATAGATTTGACCTGTTCCAGCTCATTTTCCTGATTGGCTACCAATTGTTTTGAAAGCTGACTTAACTCCTCATTGCAGGCTTCACTATTCAGATTTTGAATAAGCGAAGTATACCAGCCGTGGAGGGCAGATAAATCATTTAACACATTAGTTTTACCTGCTTTAGTTGTATATGATTTAATTCTAGGGATTATATGAGGAACTACATATTTGAAAGAAGGAGCATTCGGTTCTCCTTTATATGAAGGACTTTCTCGCTTTACCCAATTGTGGTATGCTTTTCCATTTTTAATTGTATACTTATAGCTAAGATCTCTTTCATCCAAATTGTAAAACGTGAAATCCAAATCAATATCCTGATCGACAATATACGTGATTTCATATTTTAAGCATGGAATACCTGATCCCAAAAAGAATGGACTTAAAAATTTAGGATCCAGTATAAGGGTCTCGTACTCCAATTTAGATTTAGCATTTTCGCCTAATTTCGGATAGGTGAAATCTATTGTTTGGGTATCATCATAAAAGGATTGATTGATCACATCATTGGTGGTGAAATTTTCAACCTTATGTTCTTTGTATTTTCCCTTTTCAAAAGAATATGAAGAAGCTTTTATCTCATTTACTCTGTTAAAATGATTTTGATACACATAGTCATCAAGCATTGTATTCGAGGTGTTGTTCAGATAAAACTTCTCTTCAATATTCGTTTCTTTGATGATCAGCTCACCTTTCTGGAAACCTATTTCAAGCGTTCTACTAATACCTAGATTTAAATAATTCTCCTCTCCATTGTCCTTTGCAAATTTTCTGATTTCTGCAATAGATTGACCTGAGCTAAAAATGGGGCTTAGGAATAGTGCAAGGAGCACTATTCCGTGATTTAAATATTTTGTTTTCAATTTTATGGGTATTCTATGGTTATCAATTGATCATTCAGGTAGTTTTCAGTACGGATAAGCTTACCAGTAGTATCATAAATGTTTTTCTCCCCCGTTAGTACATCGTGTATATAATTGGCTTCTGATTTCAATTGACCATTTTCATGGAAATACTTCTCTTTGCCATGTATGTCACCACTTAAGTAGTTGAGTTCACGGTATACCTGACCATTTGGATAAAAATACTGGTAAAGTCCATTGCGTTCATCATATTCATAATTGATAATTTCTCTTGGCTTTCCATCATTATAATATTCACTGTATTGATTGATGTTCTTTCCGTTTTTATAATGGAATTTCAATCTCAAAACATCGTTTTGGTCCTTATATTCAAAGTTTAACTCATCATTTTCTACAGGTATAAAAGCTGAAAAGGTGCTATCTGCTTGGAGGTATGAATATTCAATTAGTTTATCTAGCCAGTATACTCGTTTCAGGATTAGGTTTTCCTCGCTATCATAACTCAAGCATTCCCCATGCTTCTTACCTATATAGTATTGGTAGTCAGATTCTAATTTTCCGCTGAAATCATATCCAATTGCATGACCATGTCTTTCACCTCCTATGTAATTTACGGTGTAGGACAATGCTCCATTGGGGTGGTAGTATTCATATTTGTCCCAATAATCACCTAGAATATGGTTTGCACTAATTACTTTATTTCCTTCAGAGTTATAGTATATATATGCTCCATTTCTGTCTCCCGATATATAGCTTGTTTGAGAGGATACTTTTCCATTTGGATAATAGTATGTTGCCTCAGCATTTAATCGCGCATTAATTCTTTTTACGTCAGATGCTTTTTTTCCTGCAGCGTTATAATGTGTATACTCTTTCAAGGTGTTGTCTCGATTATAAAAAAGCGTATCTGATCTTTCCCCTTTATCGTTATTTACTATAGAGTAAATTATAATATCTTCATGGAATCTTAAATGGGATTCTGTATCTCCTTCGATAGTAAAACTATATGCTTCACCATTAATTTTACCATTATCGTAAAACAGGCTATCCTTTAATTGTCCGTTTGCAAAATAGCTTAAAAATGGACCATGAATAATTCCATTTTGAAAGTTCTTTATGGACTGTACTTGGCCATTGAAGTGGTAGTATTTTGCTAATCCATCTATATTTCCATCTACATAATTCTCTTCACTGCTTATTTGGCCATTTTTGTAATAGGCTGTTTGCTTTCCATCTACTTTACCATCTTTAAACTGTTCGATATTTGAAACCTGGCCATTTAGGTAATAATAAGTCCAGGTTCCTTCTTTTCCTCCTTTGATGTTGTATAATCCTTCAATAGTTTTGATCCCTTGCTGATTATATCCCTCGTAATTAAAGGTCTTTCCGTCTCTCTCTTTCTCTACAATTAATTCTCCTTTCTCATTGAAGTCTTTATACGAGCGAACATATCCTTTTTTGTATTCATAAATTGAAGTGATATTCCCTCTGTGGTTATAATTAGTAACTGCACCATCATAGGATCCATTCGACCAATTGGTTCGTTCAGCTATAGAACCATCCGGATAAAGCGTAATCCATTCACCATTTCTCTGACCTTCTTTAAAAGAACCATATTCAGTGGTGTCACCCACTTCATTCATATAATAGACTAAACCTTCAATTTTACCTTCAGCAATTGGAATTTCTGCCTCTAGTTGTCCATTTAAATGGTATATTTTTTCGGTTTTTACCTGGATGTTATTGGAATAATGAGCTTCTTTCCTGAGCTGTCCATTCTTGTAATAATATTTAAAATGGCCATCTGCCAAACCATCTTTGAAATTTCCTTCATAATAAAGTATTTCAGGAGTGTTCAGATAGTAGGATTTTAATGGACCGTTTAAATCTCCATTTTTGAGATACTTTGATTCAGATAGTGCTCCGTCTTCATAATATTTAAGCAGGCCATTAGCCTTTCCCTCTTCATAAGTAATAAGAAGGGTAGTGTCTTTGATTGCATTTCGAATTACGTATGTTTTATCGTATTCTCCATTTTTGTAGGATCCTGTCGAATTTAGAAAACCGGTATGGTCGAATGATTCCCAGTATCCTGTTCTTTTACCATTGGAATCAAATGATCCTTTTTCATAAATAGCACCATTGTTTAGAATGTACCAGTAGTCCTGTAAAGTAGAGGGAGTAAGTGTTTCCCCAAAAGCTAAAAGCTTGTACTCGCCGTCAACCAAATCAAGGGCTCTTTTAAATGCTGTTTGTTTTCCATTGTGATTTGTAACCAAGTCAGGGTTGAGTTTTTGGAATTTTTCAAAAGCATTATTTCTAGCTTGAGCTATTTTATCCTTTTTAGAATTGATTTTTTTAATGATTATATCATTTTTACTAGACTTCAATAAATTAAGTGAGTAGATTTCAAAGTCTGTATTTTGAGAAATCCATTTGAAAAATTCTACATACTTAAATAGTCTGGAATCTTCTTCAACAGACACATCCTTGATACTTTCGTAAAGTAGGTGGTTTTGTTTTATGATCGGGTAGTCTAGTTTTCCAGGGATTTTGTATTTATTAGACAGCGCAATAAGATTAACCATTCCTGTGTTTATTTGATCAAGCGCTTGACTTTGGAAGGTTGCTTTTATTGGCTTTGCATTTCTTGGGTCTTTTGAGCAGTTTGTATTAGCAATTCCAAGATAATTTACATTATTGCCAAAAAGGAGTGCAATATTATACATCATGAGGGCTTCAGCCATTCTCCCATTTTTGTAATAAATATCTCCTAGCATGGTGTGATTGTCCGTTGAAAATGGATTAATTTCAATTCCTTTTTCTGCTTCAGCAAAAGCTTGTTCATAATCCTTCAGACCAAAATGCCCAACTGCTAAATCGAAGTAAAGTTCATCGTCAAAAGGGAAAAAGCTTAAAGCTTGGGTAGCGGCTTTTATTAAGTTGTCATATTGTTCCAGCTGCTTATACGCTTCTATTAGATTGTTGTAATAGAAATTAAGATTTTCATTGTATTCAAAATTTTGAATAGCAAGCTGCAGAATTTCAATGGCCTTCTCTTCTTGTTTAGTACCTAGCAGGCAATAGCTTAATGGAGTTACGATCTCTGGGTAAAGACTATCAGATACTGAAATTTTTGAATATTCTTTGATAGCATCCTTTAGATGATCATTTGCCAAATGCTGCTTTGCTTTTTCAAACCAAGCTCTAGAATCGTAAGATTCATTTTGGGCAGATAAATTGACCGTTACGAATAGTAACAATACAGGTAGTAGATTGAGGAATTTCATAGACTTTTTTATAAAGTAAACGATCTATAGTGATTAAAACATAAGTACATTCCAATAATGGAAATTCAAGGGAAAGTTTCAAATTGGAATGATGAAATTATCCTATACGGAATTTTACAATCGAGATGTTTAACTAGGAAAAGCAATTATAAAAAATAAAATTAAATTGTTGTTAATTTCAGTATTAATCTTTGGGTAGTTGTGGGGATTAAAGTGAAATATTCTGTACTTTCCTTTTCTATCTTTGAATTTGATTGGATAAGTAGCTGTTTTGGACGATTTAAACATTGGTCTATTTAGCCATTACTTACTTCCAAAAAATCATTAAAACATTAAGTGTATATGAAAGCTTTTTCGTCCTACAGTATGACCCTGCTTTTTATTGCTTTTACCTATACAGCTTTTGCTCAGGAAAAATATACCCTTTCCGGGTTTATTTCTGATGCCTCCACTGGAGAGCAACTTATTGGGGTTAATGTTTACGATTTGAATAAGCAAGAAGGTATATCAACAAATACATATGGCTTTTTCAGTCTTACCCTCCCTAAAGATTCAGTGCTCTTGTCAATATCCTATGTAGGATATAAAACAGAGGTACTCTCTTTTTATTTAGATAAAAATATTGAGTTAAACCTAGAGCTTAATCAGGAAAATGCACTGGAAGAATTTGAATTGGTCGGTACAAGGATTGAAAAGATTGAAGAATCAACGCAAATGAGTAGGATCAGCATATCTTCTGCTCAAATAAAACAAATACCAACCCTTTTGGGAGAGAATGATGTCCTCAAAGCTATACAACTTCTTCCTGGTGTCCAGTCTGGAGGGGAAGGGCAGAGTGGCTTGTATGTTCGCGGAGGTAGTCCAGATCAAAATTTAATTTTAATGGACGGAGTCCCCGTATACAATGTCAGTCACCTTTTCGGATTTTTCTCCGTTTTCAATGCAGATGCAATCAGAGATGTGAATTTGATAAAGGGAGGCTTTCCTGCAAGATACGGCGGACGTTTATCTTCTGTTTTAGAAGTAAATATGAAAGAGGGTAATTCTAAGGAAATAAAAGGAGCGGGGTCTATATCAACGATAGCATCCAAGCTTACACTTGAGGGGCCAATAGGAGAGAAGACCTCTTTTTTAGTATCTGGAAGACGAACCTACATTGATGTATTAGCCAGGCCCCTTATTGCTGCTGCCTTTTCAAGCGGAGGAGACGAGGGAACCGCAGGTTATAACTTTTACGATTTGAACTTCAAGCTTAATCATAAATTTAGTGCTAAAGACAAGGTCTATTTTTCTATGTATAATGGCTTGGATCGCTTTTTGATTCGTGCAAAAAGTAACTATGAGGATGGTTTTAATGAATTCGAAACGGGTTTTGATTGGGGGAATCTTGCATTCATTGGACGTTGGAATCACCTAATCAATGAGAAGCTTTTTTCAAATGTCACCTTTAATTATACGCGCTATCAGTTTGGAACTTTTGCTAAGTTTGAGGATGAGTATCGGGATAATGGTGAGGTGTTTAATGATGCTTTTGAATTGAATTATGATTCAGGAATATATGATGTCTCTGGGAAGATTGATTTTGATTATTATCCAAATCCAGCTCATCATATTCGCTTTGGTGTTCAGCATACTTATCATGATTTTAATCCTGGATTGTTTTCCATTTTGTTCCGTTCAAATACTTCCACTGATATCAATGAAAGTTTTGGGAACAGAAGAGTTTATTCCAATGAGTTCTACTTGTATGGGGAAGATGATTTTGAATTAGGCAGTCGCTTAAAAATAAATGCGGGGCTTCATTTTTCAGGATTTATACTCAAAGACGAAAACTATACTTCTTTGCAGCCTCGTTTGAGTGCAAGATATAAGTTGTCGGATAAAATTGCTTTGAAAGCATCTTATGCCTCAATGACACAGTACATCCATTTATTAACCAATCAAGGAATAGGGTTGCCAACAGATCTTTGGGTGCCTTCAACTGCAAGCATTAAGCCACAGCAATCTTTTCAATGGGCTGTAGGTATAGCATCGAGTATTCGCGACCAATTTGAAGTTTCCGTTGAGGGGTTTTATAAAGAAATGGACAATGTAGTTTCATTTAAAGAGGGATCAAGTTTGTTCATATTAGAGGGAT
>OMKD01000058.1 GCA_900299495.1 Sphingobacteriales bacterium | reverse complement strand
GAGATCCATGACAGCAAATTATCGGAAAACCGGCTTCAGGGCCATATTCTGCATAGGCTAATCCTCTGCCATCTTCAAGAATAAAATGTTTATTTCTCAATTTCGTATTTATTTTTAGTGTTTATCTGTTTATTCAAATTGAACAAATAAATTCATCACTAAAAACTCGCTATACGAAACACATTAAATTTTATACTAAAGATCAATCAAGTTATCTGATACTTACAGAAGAATTCTTTCTACTTTATTTGAGTGAACATCGTAGATTAGTAGACCTTGACTTTCTTCATCAAGCTTTCCGAGCAATTTTCCACTCCCATCCCAAACAGCACTTTGTCCAACACTTAAAAAGTCATCACAGTTACCTACAGCATTAGCCATTAATATGGGCTTACCAAACTCCTCTGATATAGCTGAAAAATGAGTATAAGCCTTCTTTACTCCATGTTCAGGTTTTGCAACACTTGCAATATACAGATCAGCTTTATTACCCATGGCCTTTAAAAAATGAGATCGTTGTAAGGTCTCAAAACAAATTCCAAGTACTATTCTCATCCCTTTTATCTCAAGAAATGGCTGGTTATTCCCTTTCACGAAATAGGACTGTTCATCCTCATGTAGTTCTCCTTTAGTATAAAGCAAAACTTCCTTATTAGACTGAAAAATCAACATGCTTATATGTATACCTAACTCAGCAAAAGTAGGAACTCCGATTCCAATGACAATATTCCACTCATCAGCTATTTGCTGAAAGGCTGTAAACATGGAATCATCCGGATAAAAAGCCATTTTATTTGCTAATTTGGGCTCATAATTCGTCAATGATAATTCTGGAAATACGATTAGCTCTGCTTTTGATTTTATAGCAGTCTTTATGCACTTAAGATGCAAATCCATATTAGCCTTTACATCACCTTTAATAGATTGGCTTTGAACAAGACAAATTCTCATAGTCCGTATTTTAAAGTCACTGCCAATCAGAGTTTGGGTACATACTTACTAAATGAATCTCCCTCTTGTCTGTAAATCCCATCATTTTGAGTACCCAACCAAATTACGCCTTCATTATCCTCATAAATGTTCAATAATAATACCGTATCAAATCCATTATGTAACTGTTGGTTACTGAGCGCTTTCCCATCATATTTCCATACACCACCATGGTAAGTAGTCATCCAAAGATTACCAGCTTTATCTCGAATACCCGAATTAAAATATAGTATTCTATCCTTCGACAGTTCTTCCAGTATTTCGACAGCCTTTACTTTTTCATACCCCTTGGGCAAAGAAGGATCCACTCTGTATTTACTGTAAAAATTACTCAACCAAAAGTATCCATCCTTATCCTGAATCATAGAACGAACACCAGGTACTCTACCATCAGGCAAGGTAGAAAGCTCGGACTCACCAAACCATATAAAAGACTGCCCATCAAAACGAAAGGCTCCCGCCTCAGAAGTACCAATCCATAAATTCCCATCCAGATCTTTATTCAAACCAAAAACAGAATAGGGACTATATCGCATGTCTTCAATAGGTCCTGCCAGATTATCATTCAATAAAGCCAATTGCTGTTCGGGCAATGTTAACTTATGCAGCCACTGCCCATCATAGCGATATACATCTTTATAATTGGTATTGAACCATAAGTCTGTAGCTTCCATTTTCCACACTCCATCCGAGGATTCTATGATCGGTAATTTTACAAACTTATTCCCTACCAACTTAGTAACTCCCCCAAATGATTCCACATAAATATTGCCTTCATGATCTTCCTGAATCCCACGAACCTGATCATCCACTAAACCATCAAAAGTTGTATACACCGTCCATGCTTTACCATCATACCGATACAATCCCTCGCCATTGCTACAAAACCAATAATTTGATTTACTATCCTGAAATACACTCCACATATTTTCTGGAAGTTCTAAAGCAGGTTTCCCTGCAGCAGTTGCAGTAGCCTTGGTGCCATCGACGTTTACCTGACCTTTACAGGCTATGAAACAACAAGAAATCAATGCCAAAAAACAAGTCTTAAAAATATAGTTCATATAGCTAGTCATTCTTCTAATTCAACTTTTTAATTCAAATGCTTTGCGTTATTCTAATCAAATGACTGGAAATTCTTCCAAATCTCTAGGTTCGAAAATAGTGGCCTATTTAGCTGCTCTGATGTCAATGACTTGGCAAATACACCAATCGTTTTTTCTCCTGACAAATCACCGTAAGGCGTCAAATCAAAACTCAGTTGACCTATATCACCCAGGAAGCCTGTACCCTCAAAAAAGCGAAGTGAAATCGTACTCTTGCCCTTATATTTTTCATTGCTTTGGTCATAGAATTGAACAGCCATAGATTGCGTCGCTCCCCAGCTCATTTTGCTGCTAAAACCTTTCTCACTGGACTCCACAATCGCCCCCCTGTTCCAAAGCTCAATGCGTGTATTGTGATTACTTTTAATCCCTATTAAGATCTTGTCGATATTTGGATTATCAGAAATTATTATTTCCTGACCATAGAAATCCATTTCTCCAAGGTCTGCAGGATTTTGACTGAATTGAACAGCAGATTTAAACATACCTATTCTACTGTTTTTTGTAGAGATTTGCGCTAAAGAAATCCTATCATCAATGCTGAGTTCCTTAAGTTCAAAATCAGCTGAAGGATCACTAATTATAAAAGCGGTTCCTGTATACAAAACGATAAGAACAGCAACCATGACCAAACTAAAATTCTTTATTGTTTTCATAAGTGAGTGTTTACCTATCGAAACCCTTTAGCTAGGTATTTATTTCACTATTATCAAAATTTAAGCAACAATCCACTTTTACACTTTCGAATAAGAGTTATTACGTTTTTGGATGACTGATCAACCTATATATAAGGTACAAGGGAATTAAAGTCAGAAAGCCCCAGGTGTTCTTGACAATACTCCAGATTATAATTCCAACTAAAACATCAATTAAAGTAGCGTTTATAATTTTAGTGTTTTGCATATCGATATTACTTTCTGCCCATTTTATTCAAATAAAAGATATTCAACTCGTCCGAATTGGCTTCGATAATATCTGCATATCCATCTCCATTTAAATCGCCGGTAATAATATCATAGGTATTAAACCCTTTTTCACTCAATGGAATCCTCTCAAATGCAGTACCTGCTCCATTATTCAAGTAAACAATATTGGAACTTCCCTGATTACCAAAAATCAGGTCCATTGCACCATCATTATTCAGATCATCAATAGCCAATGCAAAGGTTTTTTCCTCCCCGCTAAGTTCAATTGATTGAGTATACGTTCCATCCGTATTCCCAAAGTAAATGCAATTAGCTGCTCCAATATTTGCAGTTATGATATCTAGATAACCATCTGAGTTCATATCCGCTACGCCCACAGACCTGGTCTCGTCTTGTCCACTTCCAAACGGAATACGCTCAGAAAATTCAAGTTCATTGTTCAGGTAAATATAATTTTGCTGATGATCTCTGTTGGCTAAAATAAGATCGGCATCTCCATCTCCGTCTATGTCAGATAGTTCTACATCAATCGTAGAATCATCTCTGCTCCCAAATAAGATCGTTTCACCGAATTCTCCTTTACCATCATTCAAACAAATCTCATTGGCAGCTCTTCGGTTGGTAATCAGAATATCTAAATCTCCATCTCCATCAATATCCCCAATCGACAAGTTTCTACTGGGTTTATTGGGATGACCAAAACTTCCAGCTTTCACAAATCCTCCTAGTCCATCATTAAAAAATAACAGATTCGGAGCATTATCATTGGCTACAGCGATATCCAAATCTCCATCTCCATCCAGGTCTCCCAATTCAGCTGCATAACTTGTTGAACGTGCGATCCCCAAAGGAAGCATCACGCTGAATTTTCCCTTTCCGGCATTTAGAAAGCAGTAATTTTGTTGCGGCCAATGTCTTCCATTAGCGACAATGATATCCAAATCATCGTCTTGATCGATATCCCCTAGAGCCAGGGAAGCAGACTTGTTTTTTTCTGTCCCTATGAGGGTTCTTGACCCATTACTAAACATAGAGGTATTCTGAGCTGCACTGGATAAGGCAAGCCCTGTGAAAAGAAAAGTTAATAATCTCAGCATCCTGTTTGATTATGATTTTGCTTCTCTTCGAATTTAAGAAAACTATTGGATAAATCGATCCTATCGTTTGATACCCAACACCCTTTCGGCAGTGCCAACATCAAAATCAGTCCAATCCTCAGTATGCACCTGAATGCCTGCATCCTCAAAGTCTTTCAGATTCTTAAGCCCTACACCTATAAATTGTAAACCTAAATTCTGAGCTGTTTTCAAATCCCAGATACCATCGCCTACAGAAATGATGTGATCGAAATGATCACACTTGTAATACTCCTTTGCTCTTTCAATGGCATCTCCTACAATTTCCTCTCTTGAGTAAAATTGATTCGAAGCGGCGACCAATCGAGTATCAAACCATAAATTGGCTTGCTCTAATTTCAAATAAGCCGGTTTGAGGAAGGAACCCGTTGCAAAAGCTATAGCATATTGCTTTTCCTTTCGAAGATAATCAATCATAACTCCGGCTCCAGGTATTTCTCTAACCCGGTCCAAGCCTTCAATGATTTGAGTCATATTGGATTCAAAATCTGCAACTAATCCAAGATCAAAAGGATGTTCAAAATTATCTTCATAATTCTCTTTGAGGATGTAGCTATCCGTATGATGAGTATATCTTTTCCAATTTTGATCGATCTTCTCAATCCCTATTGCTTTCATTGAATGCACATATGCTAGCTGATGTTGATATTCACTTCTAGTGAGGGTATCGTCAATATCAAATACGATTAGGTTCATTGCATTTAATTAAAACCAACTAATCTTCTATTGTTAGTATTCTTTCAGAAGAACCGTCCGAGTAAATATAAATCAACAAGGTATTGCCTTGATAACTTGCTTCTCTTCCCAGTACATCTACAATTCTCACCACCTCCTTGATTGGATTATCCTCCTGCTCATCTTCCTCATCTTCATCTTCTATTGTTTCACACGGAGATGCCAAAACAGTAGTTGATGCCAGCTGGTTCCAGCCTGTCGAAACACGATCATCAATATATTCTATAATCCCCTGAGGTATATGTGCTCCATATGCGTTATCCACCGCATTCATAAAGTCCTCATATTGGAAACCGTAATCCAGTGGGTAATAGGTATCTGCCTGTACTGCTGAGCTCAGTTGATCCTGTTTTGATTTAAGCATCACATCCCAATCGACATCCTCTAAATAGCTTAAGATTTCCTCCAGATAGGCATTGAATTTATTTTTGTAATGCGGGTAGGACAGCAATCGCTCGACCAACGGTCTTTCGGAGCTATGCCAATAATTCAATTGTCTGGACGACCAGTCGATACCCACCCAATCGATACCGAAAGTGTTATCCATGTCGTATTCGATAAAGACAAACTTTCCATTGGAGGGTTGTTGATATAGGTAGAAGTTATTTTTATTAAAAGCGTAACCGTCCCAATGGCCAATGAGAATTTCTGCAGCCAGCGTTTTTAAGAACAGATCTACCTCAAAATACTCCTCAATAAAACACGGAAAATCTTCATCATTCTTCTTTTCCAATAAAAATAGGAACTGTACTAAATCTGTATAATCCTTTTCGGACTTGTTAGTTTTTAGTTCGTAAGTATCGTAATAGTTGGAAGGATGAGCGCCCCAAAAGGTAAGATCTGATCCCCAAAGGCACTTATACAAATTCCCTTCATCGTCATCGATAAATCTTTGTTGAAGGAATTCATCATCAATATGCTCTACATTCAGATAGAGTCCTTTGTATTCTTCATTTATATAGAGCTTCACAAAACTTACTCTCGAACAAACCAGTCCATTATCACTCAAGGCTTTCAGGCTTAGCCAGTAGCGAAGCAGGGAAGGATCATTATGTTGACCAATTAGATTCATTTTTTCCAAACCCTTAAATTTCTGACCACTCACATATTCATTGAAGGACAACTTGAATGACTTCTTATCTGCATTTCTAGAAGTGTTACCTCGGACCCTAAATCCAACTTCATCAATTTCTTTGGAATAATCAGACGAAACATATGAAAAGGTAGCAGGAAAATGATGGTCGCTATACAAGCTATCTCCTAAAAGCATATTCAAATCACTTTCAGCCAGCATTACATGAACTTCGGCGACTTCATCCTGAAGAAAGGCTTTATTATTCTCAGGATGAATAAGAGACTGACCCTGAAGATTGGTCAGAGCTAATAAAAGAAAAATTCCAACTAAATATTTCATCAATTTGCGTTCAACTCCCTTAAATATTAGAATCTATGGATAAGATAAAGAATTCTACATTCAAACTATCTACAAGCTCAATTCGGATACACAATGAAATCGGTTAAAAAAGCTACCGTGAATTGCTTTTCAGGCTTTAAAAGTAAGTTTTCCAAATACAACAAAAACAACCTAAACTTCTCTAAATGAGCAGACTACCTTACGAAATTCAATCAGTTTATTTTTCAAAGATGCCTCATCAATTGGTTTCTTAATAAAACCCAATGGGTTGGTATCAATTGCACTTTGATGGGTTAAGGTATCCGAATTACCAGACATAAAAACATGTTGGATAGAGAATCGATCTGAAATCACTTTAGCCGTTTCAATGCCATCAATCGAACCTCTTAAACCAATATCCAACAATACAAGTTCGGGCTTTTTAGTTTCAATTAACTGTATGGCCTGTTTGAAATTTTCAGCTGTGCCTACTACCTCAAAATTAGCATTCATTGCAACTCGCTCGAGATACATTTGAATAATTAGGTCATCTTCTATAATTGCTATTTTCATGATTGGATTCATATTAGAGTTGTGTGATCTCCTGAAAGGTCAGGATATAATGGGTCCCTTTTGGGGAATTGTCTTTCTCAATATTTCCATTCAGCTGTAAGGCAAGTTTATGGATTAGTTTTAATCCCAGAGAGTTAGAGTTCCTAAATTTAACCCCATCGAAACCTTTACCATCATCTGATATTTTCATGATAAAATTGGGATACACTAAAGGTTTAATAATCAGCCGAATACGCCCTTTTTGATTATCACTAAAGGCATATTTCAATGAATTTGTTACGATCTCATTGATTAAAAGTCCTAATGGTATAGCAGTATCTATATTTAATGAAATCTCACAATTGATATCTACTTCGATATTGCTTTCCAAACCTCTAAACGATCGGCACAAATCAGTTACCAGCTTTTCCAGGTATTCGTAGTAGTTTATACTGGTTAGATTTTCTGTCTTGTACAGCATTTCATGAATCATAGCCATGGAATTGATTCTATACTGACTGTAAGAAAGTATATTCTTGATTTTTTGATCTTCAATAAAAGCTGCCTGCAAACTCAGTAATCCAGTAATTACCTGTAGGTTATTCTTTACCCGATGATGAATTTCTTTAAGAAGAATCTCCTTCTCCGCATTTCGTTCCTTCAACTCATTTGCATAATCCTGCTCCAGCTTAAGTCTCGCCTTTTGACTTCTTAGTAATTGAATAACATAATAATAGGAAGACCATATGGCTAGTAAAGCTAAAAATCTATTGGTATAAACCTTATAGGGCTCTCCACCACTAGGAGAAATCTTTAAGCCAACAATAGTAAGAATTGATGTAAGGATAGCAGCATAAAGTATATAGCTCGTTTTATTTTGAAGGGACATCAAAAAAATGACGATCAGGTAAGGTACACCACCAGCTATTCCAAGTTCGAGGTTTAGATCAACAACCAAAACTATTATACAGGCAATAATACTGTATATTATAGGATGGATTTGATTGTCAGCCTTTTCTTTCATATCAGTTTAATTCAACTCGCTTCCCCAAAAAGTACTGGTCATCGAGTGTGTAGTTAAATTTATTAATATATTTTCAGTTACAATATAACGAAAACTGATTTCATATTAATTCCTCAGATATGTAATAAGTTCTAATCCTGACAACTAATAATCAGGGAAAGTCTAATTTTAGAATTATAACAACAAACATAGCAATTTGTTGATCTACTTATATTGAGCTAATATCCATCAATCAAATACAGCTTTGTATTTAGGATTCATAATCGGAGCATTTGCCTGCATCGATTTTTGAAGTCTTGAAAGGCGCCTTTTCAAAACCCTTACTTTTTTAGGGTAGATAGCTGACAAGTCATTTTGTTCTGAAATATCCTCTGCCAAATTATATAACTCTACCGTTCCTGATTCATAAAACTCTATTAGCTTCCAGTCCCCTACCCGTATAGCAGCCCCAGGTCTCCAACCACTACCATGATAGTGGGGATAATGCCAGAAAATAGACTTTCTGCTTAGCCCCTTTGAATGATTAAACAACTCAGAAATATCCCTCCCATCAATCACTTGATCTTTAGGATATTCAATATTAGCAAGAGACAGAATGGTAGGATAAAAATCATGTCCGATTACCGGTTCACTTATTGTCCTTGACTTCGCTTTATGATATGCAGGCTTTATCAACAATGGAACCCGAATACCACCCTCATACAGCCATCCTTTTCCGGCTCTTAATGGCATCACAGAAGTTGGAGCATCATAATTATATCTCGATAATAAGGTGCTGAGTCCACCATTATCTGAAGTAAACACAATAGTGGTATTTTCGTACTGGCCATTTGCCTTCAGTGCATCAATCAATCGACCAATATTTTCATCCAAGGCATATACCATAGAAGCATATTTTGGATTGCGCTGACTACAAGTCGTTCTACTATCCCTTTCTTCCTTGAATTCAATCGTCTGATCAAGCTGCTTAAGTTTATCTTCAAATCTTTCCAAATGTCTCTTACTGGGCTGTATAGGAGTATGAACCGTATAATATGGCAAAAACAAAAAGAAGGGTTTGTCTCCTATGGATTGTAAATAATCCAGAGATTCATTGGTTAGTCTATCCGTCAGATATTCACCTTCTTCACCATCCTTTAACTGCCGATTATCGTAAGGAGAATAGTAACCTCCTTTGGGCTGTCCAGTATGATTTCCTCCTCTATTTATATCGAAGCCTTGATCATCCGGTAAAAACCCTTCACCGCCCAAATGCCATTTACCTGCGAAAAAAGTAGCGTATCCATTTTCTTTTAACACCTCTGCTATAGTCAGCTCTTCCAAGGGCAGTGCATCCAAATCGGAAGGACCAATTAATTTCCTGTTCTTAGGATCCTGCCCAGGTATCCAATCCGTAATATTCACCCTTGCCGGATGCTTACCAGTCATGATTGCAGACCTGGAAGGTGAGCACACAGAACTCGAACTGTAGGCATTATCAAATACAAAACTCTCTTTACTCAAACTATCTATATGAGGTGACTCATAAAAGTCACTACCCATATACCCTAAATCCGTCCAGCCTAAATCATCGACAAGTATAAAAACAAAGTTTTGCTGCTTATCCTGAGCTTGTACATATAGACTAAACAGGAGAAGCATCAGGCTAAAAAGTGATTTCATATTCAAGGTATTTCCTAATTATACAATCAAAACTTAAGGAACTGCATCAATTGATTACGGGCATCCTGCTTAGCCTTGAAATCACCCGCTGCATCTCCTCCAAAAGCATACTCATAATCCTGCTCTCCGATTCGAACATATCCAGGACCATAAGCAGCATTATCATCCGGATTGCCAGAAATGGAATGTCCAGCCTTGTCGTATTTTAAGTTCAAACAAGTGAACTCAAAAGCATGATCTCTTAAACGGTTTTCAATCATATCGGCCATCTTAGCAGAAGGCCAAACCTGATCATCCTTACCCGAAATAAGTAAAATAGGGCCTTTAATGTTTTCAACAGGAATAACTGCTGCCTCAACAAACGAACTTTGGCTCAAGCCCTGTTCCCAATAGCCTAGCATATCAATTTGATTAGAGGTATCAGCCTTAATTTTTCCCATAGGAATAAATGGAATATCCTCCCCATTATAGGTCCAACTAGCTTTCAATTCATCCGAGTTATACGGTAAGGCTGTATT
>OMKD01000057.1 GCA_900299495.1 Sphingobacteriales bacterium | reverse complement strand
GCAATAATTCTTGTGCATTTTCAGTCGCATTATCCATTGCAGTCATACGTGCACCGTGCTCTGAAGCATGGGTATCAAGCAAAAACTTCTGGAAAGTTGTCTGAAGGATTGAAGGAACTAGATAGTCCAACAATTCAGTCATACTAGGCTCAAAAATATAGTCTGATTTATGAGAACTTGTGTTTTCACCTTCTGCTTCCACTTTCTCAACTGGAAGGTATTGAACACATGTTGGTTCCTGAACCGCGGCATTTTTGAAGCTTGCATAGGCAACATCAATCTTGTCGTATGCTTTATCTTCAAACTTATCCATCAACATTTGAGATACTTTAGCAACATTGTCAAAAGACAAGTCATTAAATAACTCTAAATAATCGGTGTTTAGATTTGCCTGAGGAAATAGCTTCTTCATGGTATCAAATCCTTTCTTACCGATAAAGTAAATGTCTAGGTTACCGGATTCAAGCTGGCTAGTATATTCAGCATTGATCTTTCTTGTTGCAGCTTTAATGATATTCGTATTGAAACCACCACAAAGACCTCTGTTAGAAGTCACAACAACCATACAAACCTTATTTGATCCACGCTCTTCACCAAAAGCTGAAGCTACGTCTCCATCCAAATTAGAAAGGATGTTTTTAAGGATCTCGTTTAATTTGTTAGCGTAAGGACGCATTTGAGTGATAGCTTGCTGTGCTCTTCTAAGCTTTGCAGCAGATACCATTTTCATTGCTTTTGTAATCTGTTGTGTATTCTTAACAGATGTAATCCTTTCGCGTACTTCTTTTAAATTAGCCATCTTTTAATGCTTTACTATAATTAGTAGCAGTAAATTATTTTACCTTCTAAAGTTTAGAAGATCCCTCTCCGAAGAGAGGGCATTAAATCTTATATGAATTAAGCTCTGTAAGGAGCAGTCAATTCGTTTGCAAGTGCTGTAACCTTGTCAAGGTCTTCTTCATTCAGTTTACCAGCTCTGAACATATCCAACACCCCAGGGTGACGTTGCTCAAGAGTAGATAAGAATACTGATTCGAATTCCTTCACTTTATTTACAGGTACATCTTTCAACAAACCTTTAGTACCTAGGTAGATAATAGCTACCTGCTTCTCTACTGAAAGTGGAGAGTACTGAGGTTGTTTAAGGATTTCCACGTTACGCTTACCTTTCTCAATTACCATTTGAGTTGCAGCATCCAGGTCAGAACCGAATTTAGCGAAGGCCTCTAGCTCACGGAATTGTGCCTGATCAAGTTTCAAAGTACCAGATACTTTTTTCATTGACTTGATCTGAGCAGAACCACCTACACGAGATACAGAGATACCCACGTTAATTGCAGGACGAACACCCGCGTTAAATAGGTTTGACTCCAAGAAGATCTGACCATCTGTAATAGAGATCACGTTAGTTGGAATATATGCTGATACGTCACCCGCTTGAGTTTCGATAATCGGTAGAGCAGTTAATGAACCACCACCTTTCACGATTGGGTTACCGTTAGCGTCTTTTGCATTTTTAAGAGACTCTGGAAGATCATTCATCTCTCTTGCGATGGCATCATTGTTGATTACTTTCGCAGCACGCTCTAGAAGACGAGAGTGCAGATAGAATACATCACCAGGGTATGCCTCACGACCTGGAGGACGACGAAGAAGTAGAGATACCTCACGGTATGCTACTGCCTGCTTTGATAAATCATCATAAATGATCAAAGCTGGACGACCTGTGTCACGGAAGTACTCACCGATAGCAGCTCCTGCAAATGGTGCATAGAACTGAAGTGGAGCAGGATCTGCAGCAGAAGCTGATACGATAGTCGTATAAGCCATTGCCCCCTTTTCTTCAAGGATACCAGCTACGTTTGCAACTGTTGATGCCTTCTGACCAGAAGCTACATAGATACAGTATACAGGTTCTCCTTTATCGTAGAACTCACGTTGGTTAAGAATAGTATCGATAGCAATTGCTGTCTTACCAGTCTGACGGTCACCAATGATCAACTCACGCTGACCACGGCCAATCGGAATCATTGAATCGATCGACTTAATACCAGTTTGAAGTGGCTCAGCAACAGGCTCACGGTAAATTACACCTGGAGCTTTACGCTCGATAGGCATAGAGTACTTTGTGCCAGCGATTTCACCTTTACCATCAATTGGCTGTCCTAGTGGGTTTACAACACGACCAATCATGCCTTCACCTACATCGATAGAAGCAATCTTACCAGTACAACGTACTTTAGATCCTTCTTTGATACCTTCACCAGAACCTAGAAGTACAACACCTACGTTGTCTTCCTCTAAGTTTAGTACGATAGCCTCAACACCTGTTTCGAATTTAACCAACTCACCAGCTTGTGCTGTAGTCAATCCGTATACACGTGCGATACCATCACCTACTTGAAGTACTGTTCCTACTTCCTCAAGCTCAGCTGCTGAGCTCGCTCCAGCAAGTTGTTGTTTCAATATTGCTGAAATCTCATCAGGTTTAACATCAACCATAGTCTAATGTTTTATAATGCGACTGAAAATTATTCTAATTACTTGGAGATGATTTGAGAAACATAAAGATTCCCTTTAAACTCCTTTCTTAAATTATCTAGCTTATTGGCAATTGTAGCATCGTAAAGCTTATCACTAGTTTCTACTTTGAAACCACCGATAACCTCTGGATCAACTACCAAGTTCAAGTCAATATTTGATTCTGCAACACCAGCAGAAGTCAGTTTAGCTTTAATAGACTCCACAGTTGCATCTGACAACTTATATGCCGTTGTTAGATTTACTGTTGTAATCTTATTAATAAGCTTATACTGAACCATAAACTCATTCATGATCTCTGGCAAATACTGCTCACGTCCTTTACGGATCAGGATCTGGAAGAAGTTTATTGTCAACTCATCAAAAGACTTTTCGAAGATAGCCTTACAAATAGACCATTTCTTATCTGCATTGATGATTGGACTCTTCAGCATCAGGAAGAATTCTCTGTTATCTGTAGCAGAGTTGAATGTATCTACATCTTGCTTGATTCTATCTAGCTTGTTTGTTTCTGATGCAAGGTCAACCAGTGACTTCGCATATCTTGATGCAATTCTTATAACTGACATATCTTTTGACTTTAAGTCTATTTGATCTTATGAATGTGATCAGTTCAATTTCATATCATCAACAAGGCTGTTAGCGAATGCTTCCTGCTCCTTGTCTCCTTTCAATTCTTTCTTGATCACTTGCTCTGCAATATCCAAAGCGATATTACCCAGTTGATTCTTCAATTCAACCATTACAGCTTTGCGCTGGTTCTCGATCTCAACTTTAGCAGTTTCAACGATTCTTTTTGCTTCTTCTGATGCCTTGTCTTTAGCTTCAGAAATGATAGCAGCCTTTGAATCTTTAGCTTCCTTGATAATAGCTGCGCGCTCTTCCTGAGCTTGTGCTAACAACTTATCATTCTCAGCTTTAAGATTAGACATTTCTTCTCTAGCCTTCTTTGCCTCGTCTAATGCAGATTGGATATCATCCTCACGCTCTTTAAGTGCGTTTGAAATTGGTTTGAAACCGAATTTTCCGATTAAAATCCAGAATAGTACGAAAATAATCGTAGTCCATACGATCAAACCCGGCTCAGGCTTAATCACTGAAAAATCTGCTAAAAATAAAATATCAAACATGGTATTAATTATGTCTAAAAGTGAACTCTATTTTAAAAGTATGATTCTCACGATCAAGCAACCCTTGACCGTGAGAAATCTAAATTTTTGATTATCCTTCCTTAAGGAAACCAAGAATCATTGCGATAAGAGCTGCACCCTCTACTAGAGCGGCAGTCAAAATCATATTACTTGAGATCTTATCAGCAGCTTCTGGTTGACGAGCGATAGCGTCCATCGCTTTACCACCAATCTGTCCGATACCGATACCTGCAGCAAGAGCAGCAACACCTAGTCCTAATGCAATCAATTTCATGATCTAAGAATTTATGTTTGTTAAAATAAAGTTTCAAATATTAATGATGATGGTCTTGAACCGCTGCACCGATATATGATGCAGATAGTAGTGTAAATACAAACGCTTGTAAGAACGCTACTAACAACTCAATAGCCATCATGAACATAGTCAATGGAATCGAAGCTCCAATACCAGCACCCGCTCCAGCAAGGTTTGCACCACTTTCACCCAGGATGAAAATCAAACTCACGAAAGAGATGATTACAATGTGTCCTGCTGTGATATTTGCAAACAAACGAAGCATAAGTGTAAATGGTTTAATAAACAAACCAAGTATTTCAACTGGAGTAAGGATCAAAAGAACCCACTTAGGAACACCAGGCATCACGAATACGTGCTTCCAGTAATCCTTATTACCGTTTATGTTAACCACAAAGAATGTGAAAACAGCCAATACTAAAGTAAATCCTAGGTTACCCGTAACGTTACCACTACCAGGGAAGAATGGAATCTGTCCCAACAAATTCAAACCTAAGATGAAGAAGAAGATTGACAATAAGAAAGGCATGAACTTTTCATACTTCTTACCGATAAATGGCTTTGCAACATCAGAGATGATCATAGCAATAATTGGCTCTACCAAACTCTGAATCCCCTTAGGGGCCATTCCTCTTCTAGTTCTATAACTCTTTGCGATTGATAAAAAGACCCAAAGCATCAGGCCAAATACCAACAACATAGATAATACCTTCTTTGAAATAGAGAAATCCATGAAAGAAGTCGTTGTTTTTGAGATGTCAAATCCTCCATCATCAAAAACACCACCATCAAGTGTAGTCTCGCCTTCTAATTCGTAACAGTTACCCTCATAAAATACTACAGGGTGGTGATCCATTTCTGTAATACAAACCTCAACCTTATCTTCTGGGAAACCTAGTCCTCTTTTTACACGCTTTAAAACACCATGAGCTAGTACATATCCTTTATAAGCATAGTCACTGTTACCGTGGTGTAAGCTAAATGTATGTGCAGCAAGTTTACTGGACATGAACACATCCAATGAACCTGATTCATTATCATATACTATACATGGTAGCGGGAAATATACATCTCCTACAACGTGGAATGCATTTGCATCTCCAATGTGGTGATAAGCTGTAGATGTTACATCATAAGCTCCTTCTTCGTGATGATGACAACCACACTCACCGTGATGCCCATCGCCATGTCCTTCATGGTCATGTCCTTGTGCTTCATCAGCATGGTCATGACCGGCATGGTCATTGTGTTGGTGTCCATGATCGCTGTGATCATGTCCATCATGAGATACTTCTGTATTTTCGTGTGCGTGAGATCCGTGATCATGATCATGACCAGCATGAGAGTCCTGAGCTGATAGCCCAAAAGTCAGACCGAAAGAAACCGCGATGCCAAGTATAAGTTTACGCATTTGATCCGATAATTTTTTTTGTACGTTTTGTACCTATCTAAAAATCGGCTCAAAGGTAGCACTTGTATTCCGATAAAAAAAGCTAAAGACGTATTTTTTTAAAAGGTCTAAATCTGCGGATTTGCTTTGAATGACAATAAGTTAGCACAAGGGTCTATCTTTGCCAATAAAAGATTTATGCCAAACAGGATTTAACCAAATTAATTTGTGAAAGAACTGTGTTTACAAACTAATATTCCGAACATTGGTTTCCCTTTACCACAGGTATGTTTCAGGATTCATCAAAAGAGTCTTTAAATTCACTCTCAAATATATTTGATTCCTCCATAGTTTCCATTTTGAATCCGCACCATTTACAGGAAGCATTATCGCATTTAGAGGTAAAATCATCATTGAGTATAGAGGTGTACGAATCTCGAATCAACTGACGCATCCACTCTGTTTCCTCTAGTGTAAATTGAAGTATATCTGTATCAAACCCTATTACTGAACCAGAGTTTTTATCCTCTAAATACTGAACTTGCAATTCAAGAGCAGAAAATTTCAAGTAATCAGATTCCTCAGCAAGCACCTGATAAAATAACATCTGAAACCAGTATATCCCGCCATAATTATCTGCTTTGGCTGGTTGAAGTTTGGCCGTTTTACGGGAAGATTTATAATCAACAATCCGGATGTGTTTATTATCCAAATAATCCAATCGGTCTAATTTCCCAACCAAAGGAATTGTGCTATCCAGAAATGCTTTTAACGGAAGCTCTGCTCTTGATTTTTCATTTAAATCCAAAGAAGTATGCTCCCAGAATCTTGGAAGCAACTCCAAACCTTTAGCCAACAGATCATCATAAGAATTCTCTGTAAGAAGGTACCGACTTCGCTCTGCAACTTTTTCAAATATACCTTGTATCTGATCTGGCGAAATAGTCGTTTCTTTACTACTAAGTTGGTTTATCAAGCGATTCAATGTTTCATGGGCAACCTGGCCAAAGACAGTATGCACATTTGGAATAGCAGTAAGACCTAAGATATTTTCAAAGAAGAAGGTTCGTTTACACTCCAGGTAAGACCTCAAACTACTTGAACTTAGTTTGAATTCTTCAAGTCTTTTCTGAACCCAATTTGAATCAAATACCTTACTGAGGGACTGGTCAAGCCCTAACATATCACGCAGCACAAATTCATTTATGGCAGACTTAGACGCTACTTTCTTGTCAGTTGATAAATCTTGATCCGCGATCAATTCTGAAAGGAACCTAGAAAGGGTTTGGTTCTTATCTTTAAGATTTTTATTAGAATAGGAACAAATAAGCTTTTCTTTAGCTCTTGTCATCGCAACATAAAATAATCGTCGCTTAGACTCTATTCTATAGTCCTCATCACTCTGCCTTTGCAGATTGATGTTCATACTATTTTGATATAAACCTGGAGGAAGGGTGAATAAACCAGCTGCCTGACGAGATTTTTCCCATGCATCACTCACACAATTTATCAAAAAAACATAGCTGAACTCCAACCCTTTTGCCCCATGTGCTGTCAAGAGATTTACGCCATTTTCTGCGTATTCTACTTTGATATAATCTATACTCAAGCCATTGGAATCTAATTCATCTAGTGTTTCCAACAACCCTCCTAAATCAAGGCTTGGATTTCCTTCTATATTCTCCTTAACATAAGACCAGAAACTGTTGAGGACATTAAAATCCCATTGACTTTCTTGTCCATCCAAGATATAATTCACCCAATTTGAATGTTGAAAAAATCGCATGACAAACCGAAGCAAATGACCGTCCCGTAATACTTGTTCAATTTGTTCTATTCTGTCAACAGCATTTTGAAGTAGATCAGGTCTGCTAAAAACATCCTCTCGTGATTTTAGATATGATTTTAGCTTTACAAATGCAGCATATCCATATTCTTCGATGAATTTATTATTGAGTTCAATGAGTATGCGAATATCATCCATATGCACGCCCCAATGCGGATGCACCAACACTTGCGGAAGCATTTCATATGCTTTCTTTGGACTGTTGAGCAACTCTTCAAAAAAGACCAGTTCTGTTCTGATTTGAATAATATTTGGTTCATGCAGAACATTGATCTTTCGCTTGGATTGATAAGGAATTTGTTCCTGTTGAAACAACTTTCTTAGAGACTCCCCATATTTATGTTGTGTATAAATAACCGCAATCTCGGAGGCTTCTACCCCCTTATCAATAAGATTTTTTATTTGTTCAAATACGCCAATATCTTCGTGCACCGGATTTGGATACTCATGGACCAGAAGTGCATTTTTATCACCTCTCCTGTCAGGAAGACTTGATTCCAATTGCTTATCAAGGTCTACTTCGTCGATTAGGTTTACTGCCCGTTCTTTATTGTGCTCAATAAGCTTAAAAGAAGCATCCAATATTTCCTGATTGGATCTGTAATTGTTCTTTAAGGCTAAGATATCTATCTCCCCCTCAAACCTTTTGTAAAGATCGATCAGGTTATCAAGTTTAGCTCCTTGAAATTCATAGATTGCCTGATCATCATCACCAACAACAAACAGGTTTGGTTGTTCCCAATATCCAGTAAGTAGTTGAAGTAATTTTTCCTGAGCACCATTCGTATCCTGATACTCATCAACAAGGAAGTAAAGAAATTTTTCCTGATAAGAACTAAGCAAATCCTTGTTCTCCTGAAATGCCTTCAGGACCCAAAGTATCATATCATCATACTCATATCTGCGAGCCTCTTTCAATTGCTCGATGAAGGGGTTGTAACAGGAGGCCAGTGCCAAGAGGCGCTCCATTTTTCTTTGCTCTTTCTCAATCTTATCTACCTTAAGATCTCCTTTAGAATGAGCACCAGTTTTCCGTTTATATTTGTAATCCGGATTATCAGGAAGACCTTTCAGATATTCAATTACATATGTATTTATATAATCATAGGACCATCCTTCTTGCTTCATCAATTTGAATAAGGAAGACAAGCCTTTTTCATTTACATATCTAAATAGATTGTTCTTCCTGAGCAAATGGTTTTTTTCTAAACCATCAATTACAGCTCGAATAATTTTAATTCGCTCTAGATCGGTTATTGGCTGAAGATCGTAGTGACCAAATAAGGCAGCGTGTTCCTGAATAACCGAGTTACAAAAAGAATGAAATGTACTGATTGTAATCTTATGAGCTTCTGGTCCAATCCATTCTAACAATCTACTTCGCATAGCGTATGCGCCCGCATCCGTATAGGTAAGGCATAAGATATGCTCCGCACCAGTGTCTGTAGATTTTAAGATCTGACCAACCCTTGCCGCAAGGACATGGGTTTTACCTGTTCCCGGACCTGCCAACAGAATCATAGGGCCATCAAGTTTATCGACAGCCTCTCTT
>OMKD01000056.1 GCA_900299495.1 Sphingobacteriales bacterium | reverse complement strand
GCGCTCAATGCTCCAATCATAGAAATATCCTTGGTGAACAAAGGAGTTGCATTGATCAGATAAGAACTACTGTCGGCACTTATCGCCTTTATAGCAAAACTTTGAATAATAGGTTCAAAATTGTTGTTTACAACACTTTGGTAAATTGGATCTTCTTCATTTGCCACTGCATTATAAGAAACAGAACGTAATATTAGGTTGTCATTATGTTTTTGCCAACGTATCACCTGCTGCGGTCTGCTTCGCATACCTGCTCCGCCGAAGTTAAGTCCTTTAACATGGCCTTTGATTCTGGAGACTACAAGGATTTCTTCTTCAAGTAGATCCTTGTCAATTTCAAAATAGAGTTTATCTGCATCTTGATACAAACCAAACAAACCCTCTTTATGCATGACTTCATCTTTAAAGAAGTCTTCTATACTTTTAAATTTGGGTTCTTTTTTATCGATTTTGTCTTTTTTAGTATCGGAAATATCCTGTGCTAAAATCAGTGCAGGAATCGAAATGGAAATCAAAACCAGTGATAGTAATTTCTTCATATAAATCTTTATTTTGTCTATTTTACTTTGAATTTAGCGAGTCATTTATTTCAAAATAAATATTCAGCTGAATTTGACAAAAATCTGGTTTGTTTAACTGGCCTTTACTAGCTGTTTGCAAGGAGGTGATAGAATTTGGTTCATGCGCAGAATTCAGCACTTTTTAAAGAATGATTGGTATATATTGGTGATCCTAATCTTAAGCATCTTTCCAGTATTCCTTTATTTGGGTAATCTTCCTTTCTCTTCCTGGGATGAGTCCTTATTTGCTATGCGTGCTTATCAGATACTTGAGCATGGAGAGGTTTTATTCAATTTTCAGGAGTTTGAATCTTATAAGGATCATTCTAACCGTAAACCATTTTTAACGACGCTGATCCAGGTTGGTTTTTGGAAGTTATTTGGTGTAAGTGAGTTGAATCTTCGCTTACCTGTTGCTTTTGCTTTTTTGATCTTACTGCTCGTGCCAGCATTTTTTAGAAAAAGATTGAATCTAGATCGGTATACTATTTTTTCCTATGCCTTGTTATTGATGACTTCGGGGTCAATGATTAGAAATCATGTTGTTCGTACTGGTGATCAGGACGTCTTTGTTTGCTTGTACATGTTTTTAGCGGCAATTTTTTTCTATTTATACCTAAATGATAGTAACGAAAAAAGGGTGAAATTCAGAAACTTGTTTTTCTTCTTTACCTTTTGTACGCTTTTTACCAAGACCATATTTGCCTTTATGTTCTTTCCCGGTTTATTAATCTACACGATTTATAAAAAACGGTTATTTGATGTTCTTCGGGATAAATGGGTATATGTATCGGGAGCGTTCATCCTTGTTTTGTTTGTCCTATATAATCTGTATATGAACCATCATAATCCATACTTTATTTCTGGGTTTATTGATCATGCCTTAGGTAGATATGGATTTGTTGTAGATGGTCAAGAATATAAAGGCTTTGCCTACTATTGGTCCGCTTTGTACCAAAAGGGTTTTTCCTGGTTTTTCAACTTGCTGATTTTAAGTCCTTTTCTTATTTTCTCGCGGAGTGATTATAAGTTTAGAGATCTACAATTATTCCTATGGATGCTTGGACTAAGTTTTGTGTTTATAATCAGTTTTTCTAAAACCAAAACATTTTGGTACCTGGTTCCCGTTTTTCCAATTGTCGCCTTAATTATAGGACTCAATATGAGTTATTTGATAACTCGCCTTATTGATTTTATTGGATTTAAACCAAATGCAGTATTGTCACTAATGCTCTTTGGGATTATATTCTCGCTTCCTTACAAATCAGTCATGTCAAAAGTGGTTGAACATAAGTATCTGCCCTACTATGATTTTGAATTAGAGGGGGCTATGGTAAATAAAATAGGGAAGGAGCTTCCAGAGGAAAAGGATTACACTATTTTAATAAGGAATGTCAATCCTCAAACCTCTATGTATGTCACTTGGTTTAATGAACTTAAGGGCTATGATCTTAAGATAGATATTGATCCTGTTGAATCGTATCGTCCGGGTCAAAAAGTGCTGAGCTGTAATTATGGACTAAGTGAAAAGATCAGACGAAACTACAGGTACCAAGCTTTAAGTGATTGGAGGAGTTGTCATTTGATGGTGATTCAATCAGAGTTCGGTGATTTGCCTTAGTTTTTTTGTTTAATGAAAAACATTTAGTTGCTTGTAAAACAACTACTTGTGTGGTTTATTTGTATATCTCTTTATACTTATGAATAGATTTGGATTTTTACTTTTATTAGCTATTGTTTTTTTTGGATCTTGTCGTCCGGATTCTGAACCTGTTACCTACGGAACAGACGACTTGTTAAGATCCCAGATCAATGCAGTTTTGGATAATGGAGGACTTGAAAGCCTGATCTTACCTTCAGGTTTAAATGGGATTCCTCAAGATCCGAAAAATCCTATCACAGCTGAGAAAATTGAATTAGGCCGATTACTCTATCATGAAACTGCTTTTGCAACAAAGAACTTGTTTCAAGATACAGAGGGGACATATTCCTGTGCTACCTGCCATCATTCGGAAGCAGGTTTCTTTTCTGGTAATATTCAAGGCTTGGGAGAAGGTGGTGCCGGATTCGGTTTTCATGGAGAGTTAAGAGTTCCGGATAAGGCATACAATCCTATGAATATGGATATTCAACCGATTAAATCACCTACGATTCTGAATAGTGCCTATCAAGAGCTTATGCTTTGGAATGGACAGTTCGGAGCGGGTGGAGATAATGTTGGAACAGAGTCTCAGTGGTTTGAAGATACACCAAGATCAGTCAACTATCTGGGCTTTCAAGGATTAGAATCTCAGGCTATTGCAGCCATAAAGATTCATCGCCTTGAGTTTAGCGCAGACAATGTCGAGAGTTTTGGATATAAAAACTTGTTTGACCAAGTATTTGGGGATGTTAATCCTTCAGAACGATATTCAGATACTACAGCTGCTTTAGCTATTGCAGCTTATGAGCGTTCTGTTATGGCCAATCAGGCGCCTTTTCAGCAATG
>OMKD01000055.1 GCA_900299495.1 Sphingobacteriales bacterium | reverse complement strand
ACCCCTTTTGCATACTTGTCAAGAATGCTACGTTCTTCATCAGTAGCAAATGCTTTCCATTTCTCAATCCTTTTCTCTGCGAAGTGCTTGTTGCCTATACGTCTGTTTCTGATATCGGATTGTAATGCTCTTTCTCCAAATATTTCTGAAAGCCTTCCGCTTGCAGATCGGTGTGTGATCTCCATCTGCCAAAGTCTGTCCTGTGCCGTAAGAAAACCCTGCACAAAGATGGCATCTTCCATGTTTTGAGCAAAGATATGTGGTACCCCTCGTTCATCTATTTTCACCTCAACATCCTCTAGGAGTTGGTCATAGCTAAGTGCGTTAAAATCCAGATGGCTATCTTTTGTATTGTTCCAAAAGCCTTCGAATGGGTTGAAAAAAGATCCTAATGCGGGTAAACTGGATTCTTTTACAGAGAGTGGGTTGTTGAGTAGAAAGACAAGACCGGCTGTGATTCCACTCAAAACAATGAACTTTAATATTTTCATCTTTTGGAATGTGTTAGATCATAAGAGCAGCTTCCTGACGGATAGCCATTAAGGCAGTTTGGGTTGCGGATTTATTCATGGAATTGCAAACAGCAATTAGAGCCTGTGCTAATTCATCGGAATCTCCTTTGGGGTCTACCTTTTCTGCTACCGAGTTTATCAACTCAATCGATTCGTTACGAGCAAGTTTTACGATTTCCCAAAGTTGATCTGAAATATATATTTGCTGTGAAATGTTGTGTTCAAATTCTTGCTGTACAGCCATAAGCAAGCTTACTCTTAAAGCAGCTGAAGATGCTCCCTTTGTTTTTATTCTTAGGACTAGGTTCGGGATAGAAATACGCTCACAAAACAGCGAGAGTCTTTCGTATGCCTGTAATTTAAGTGGAGTCGTAGAGTTTTTTCTATCTCTTTTAAAGTCTAATAACTGAAGTTGGTATTGCTGATCCAGGTATTTTTTCATGATGAAATACACGGAAAAGAATACAACTAATGCTGGTATGGTGATTTTTACGATTTCAAGAAATGTCTCCATTAATCCTACTTTGTTTTGTTAATTCTTAAAATGTTCTTAATTATGTTCTATTCAAAACTTTAAAAAAGTTTATAGCGTTTTGATTCTAGTATAATCGTACACTATATCAAAGAAAACACTATTTTTGTAAAAAAATTAATTTGTGATGAGTGAAAATCAACAAATGGCTCCGATCTCTCTAACAGCAGGAGCTATTGAGGCTTTGAAAAGAATACAATCTGAACAACAGATTCCTGATACCCACGGTATTCGTGTTGGTGTCAAAGGTGGAGGTTGTTCAGGGTATACATATATATTAGGGTTTGATGAGAAAAAGGAAAAGGATGATGCCTATGAGGTTGATGGCTTTTCTGTTTTCATTCAAAAAGCACACGCATTATATCTGATTGGAATGGAGATTGACTGGCAGGACGGACTTAATAATCGTGGGTTTACCTTTAATAATCCGAATGCAAAAGAAACTTGTGGCTGCGGAACCTCATTTTCTGCATAGCAAATATTAAAAATATTATTACATTAGGGTTTTCTTATTTAAGGAAACCCTTTTTAAGTTCGGTTGACCGATTGATATAAAAAATCAGATCTTGACAACACAACAATTGAAAACCTCTAGGCTGGTCATAATCCCAACCTATAACGAGATTGAAAATATTGAGCGCATGCTGGATAAGGTGCTGAGCCTTAATCCTTCTTTTGATGTGCTAATTGTTGATGATGGATCACCGGACGGAACAGCAGCAGTAGTTAAGCAAAAAAAAGCTGCTAATGAGGAGCGTATACACCTTTTGGAGCGATCGGGTAAACTAGGACTCGGAACTGCCTATATAGCTGGTTTCGAATGGGCCTTGGAACGATCTTATGATCATATTTTTGAGATGGACTGTGATTTTTCTCATAATCCGGACGATTTAGTGCGCTTGGATAAAGAGTTACTCGATGGAGCTGATTTGGCCGTTGGGTCCAGGTATGTTCGTGGAGGTAAGTTGAAAAACTGGCCTTTACTCAGAATATTGATTTCTTTTGGCGCCTCTGTATATGTTCGTCTAATTACCTTTATGCCTGTAAAAGATCCTACAGCTGGATTTGTTGCCTATAAAAACAGAGTGCTCTCCGTAATTGATTTCAAGAAGATTAAGTTCATCGGCTATGCCTTTCAAATAGAGATGAAGTTTGCGACCTATATGTTGGGTTTCAAGATCAAAGAAATTCCAATCCTATTTGCAGATAGGGAAGAGGGGGTTTCTAAGATGTCAGGCGGTATTGTAAAGGAGGCTGTAAAAGGCGTTCTTCAAATGCGTATATGGGCCTTTTCTAACTCATATTCTAATTGATAATCAATGCATTATAATAAAAGTGGGAAATTTTTCCCATTTTTTCCCACAAATGGGCGCTTCGAGGTTAAAATGACCTGAAGCGCCCATTTTTATTGGGTTTTTACAAATAATTCAAAGCTTTTTTATGTCGGCTTTATAGCCAAACCTATCTAAATGCAGCCCTAATAAGTGGAAAATTGAAAGTTTTTGTGGTAAAAAGTGGTAAAAAGTGGCGAAAATTTATATTTTTGAATGAAAGAATGTATTTAAATGTAAATGAGACAACTGCTAGGAGAATATGAATGCAAGATAGATGCGAAGGGAAGAATGCGAATTCCTTCTGGTCTACTCGGTCAATTCGAGAGAAGCGGAGTCTCGTTTGTAATCAACAGAGGATTTGAAAATTGTCTGATGTTGTATCCTGAAAATGTTTGGGAAAAAATTACCGAAGAAATCAACAGCCTGAACCAATATGATAAAAGGAACAGGGAGTTTGTACGATACTTCTACAGAGGTGCTCAAAAGCTGGAGCTTGATGCCGCGGACAGAGTTTTAGTGTCAAAAAGGCTTTTGGAGTATGCAGAGGTTAAGAAAGATGTTATTTTAGCGGCCGTAAATGACCGGATTGAATTTTGGGCTAAAGATAAGTATGATTCTATGCTTGATGAAGAGCCTATGGATTTCTCAGATCTGGCACAAACGGTATTAGGTAACAAACTGCAGGGAGGTAATTAATGGAATATCATTTGCCAGTATTGGCGAAACAATCGATAGAAGAAATGTCCATCAAAAGTGATGGAATATATGTAGACGCAACGTTTGGAGGAGGAGGGCACAGCCGCTTGATTTTGGAGCAGCTAGGACCAGAAGGGAGACTGTTTTGTTTTGATCAGGATCCAGATGCCAGAGAGAATTTATGGGAGGATGAAAGACTTACGTTCTTTCCAGCCAATTTCAGATATATCGAACGATTTCTGAAAATGGAAGGTGTTCGAAAAGTCGATGGCATATTGGCGGACCTGGGTGTTTCTTCTCATCAGTTTGATACGGCAGAAAGAGGTTTCTCTTTCCGTTTCGATGCCAAACTGGATATGAGGATGAGTCAAAGTGGAGAAGTGACTGCGGCTACAGTTCTGAATACATATTCAGAATCAGAATTGCAAAAGATGTTCAGTTCATACGGAGAGGTTCGGAATTCTAAAACTCTTGCCCAAGCAATAGTGGCAGCAAGAAATTCAAGGGCTTTAGAAACCATACAGGATCTCTCCGGTATTTTAGATTCCGTTGGACGCGGACCAAAGAACAGATATTATGCACAGGTATTTCAGGCAATCCGAATGGAAGTAAACGAGGAGGTAGCAGTATTAGAGGATTTGTTGAGTGCAAGTGTAAATGTTTTGAAAGAAAAGGGGAGGTTAGTAGTGATCTCATACCATAGTATAGAGGATCGTTTAGTGAAGAAATTGATGAAGGCTGGAAATGTGGACGGTTCAGTGGAAAAAGACTTTTATGGGAACATATATCGTCCTTTTAAACTAATAAGCAAGAAAGCAATCATCCCGGATGATGCTGAAATAAAAGAAAACCCCAGAGCACGATCAGCAAAAATGCGCGTTGGAGAACGTACAGCAGATCAGGCTTTGGAGAAATAGCAAGTGATGGCAAAGTTTAGCAAGTTAGGAAATTACAATGTTTTGTGGGAGCAAAGCGCTGCTTGGGTTATCAAAAACCTGGTGTTCGTCCTTTTCTTGGGATTCCTCGCTGTTATTTACATCGCTAATTATAAGTATGCAAAGAAGAGTATGCACCAGGTACGTGTACTCAAAGAAGAGGTTATGACGCTCGAAAGGATGCATAACTCGATTGAATCCAGTATTGGAGCCCAATCAAGGTATTCTGAAGTTTCGAAAAAGATAAAAGAAAAGGGAATTGGTGAGAATGGTTCAAAACCAGTAATCATCAAAGAATAAATAAAAGACCAGTTAACCGTTTATGGCAACCTTTAAAAACGAAGTACTAATCAGAGTTTATATCGTAGTGTTTGCGGTAGTACTCGTAGCCATTGCAATTTTTGCAAAGGCTGTTCGTATTTCTGTGGTAGAAGGAAAACACTGGAGAGAAAAAATCGAAGATCAATATTTTCAGGTTCGTAAAGTGGAAGCTGGACGAGGAAATATTCTTGCTGCAAATGGCGGTCTTTTGGCTACTTCCTTGCCTTTTTTTGAATTAGCTTTTGATCCCAATTCGTCCGGGATGTCTGATCAGGATTTTGAACTCAATATCGATTCTCTTGCGTATTGCCTGGCAACTTATGTAGACAAATCCTTTACTCCTGAAGGAATGCGTGAATATCTGATCTCTATGAGGAAAGATAAAAAGCAGTATGTACCGATCATGAAGCAAGCAAGTTATGAGGAGTATGAAATGATTAGCAATTTCCCACTTTTCAGACTTGGACAATTCAAAGGTGGATTCATTGCAATTCCAAGATTTAAGAGAAATAATCCTTATGGTATGCTGGCTAGCAGAACCTTAGGATATAACAGGGAGAATTCAAGATCAATTGGCCTGGAAGGATACTTTGATGCTGATCTTGCTGGAGAGCAGGGGGAGCAACTTATGCGCAGACTGACGAAAGATATTTGGATTCCAGTTAATAATTTCTCCAAGATTGATCCGGTAGGTGGTCAGGATCTATTGACTACTATAGATATCGATATTCAGGATGTAGCGGAAGGTAGTCTACATCGTGCGATTAAAGATAATAATGCAGAGTATGGTGTTGCCGTGGTTATGGATGTTAAAACTGGAGCAATCCGCGCTATGGCTAATCTTGGACGTACTAAAAAAGGGAATATTTGGGAGACTTATAATCATGCAGTTGGATCATCTACGGAGCCTGGCTCAACGTTCAAGCTGGCTTCTATAATGGCATTATTGGAAGATGGTAAGATTGATCTGAATGATTCTATTGACCTGGAGCAAGGGAAAACGAAGTTCTTTGATCAGGAAATGATGGATGCTTCCAAACATGGATTGGATTCAACCAGTATAAGACATGCTTTCGAGATCTCTTCAAATGTTGGCATTGCAAAACTAGTTCAAGCGCATTACGGAGAGGAGAAAGAAGCGGAAGAGTTCATTGAGCGATTACAACAATTCAATCTCGATCATAGAACAGGTATTGAAATCAATGGTGAAGTTGATCCATATATTAAAGAAGCTTATAGCGCAGAAGATGATTGGTCTGGTATCAGTCTTCCTTGGATGGCACATGGGTATGAGTTGAGAATGACTCCATTGCAGATGTTGTCTTTTTATAATGCTGTGGCAAATGGCGGGAAGCAAATGAAGCCGTATTTAGTTTCTGAGTTTCAGGAATACGGAGAGACCATCAAGCGATTTCCTCCCAAAGTGGTTAACAAACAAATTGCGTCTTCTAAAACAATTAAAAAAGCACAAAGTCTTTTAGCTGGAGTAGTGGAAAATGGAACTGCAAAAAAGCTGAAGACAGAACAATATACATTTGCTGGAAAAACTGGTACGGCCCAAATTAATTATAAGCGATCGAATGGAAAGACAACAGTAGGAGGATATCAGTCATCATTTGTCGGTTACTTCCCAGCGGAAGAGCCCCTGTATTCTTGTATTGTAGTTATCTACAAACCTAAAAACGGAAGATATTATGGTTCCGATGTGGCTCTACCGGTTTTTCGCAGCATAGCAGATAAGATATACGCTTTAAAGCCCGATTTATTTGAGCATTTTGAAGAAGAGCGCTATGTGGATAGTAAAGATTTGCCAAAGGGTAGTGTAGGAGATAAGTCTGATTTCATGACTTTGATGAAGGCAATGGATATAGAATTTAAGAAGAATAAGAAGTCTGAGTTTATTGTCTTAGATACGGATAGTACGGAGGTGATGGCTATGTTGAACCGGAAAGTGAATATGGAGAAAGTACCCAGCGTGGTTGGCATGGGACTTCGGGACGCGATCTATGTTTTAGAAAGTCTCGGCTTAAATGTGGAAGTAAACGGAGCAGGGAAAGTAGTCAATCAGTCTATCCGTCCAGGTACAATGCTTAGAGGGCAGACAGTCGCATTAAGGCTGAACTAGAATTATGCAAAAACTGAACACATTACTGAAAGAAGTTAATCCACTAAAAGTAGTGGGTGATGAAGATAAAACGGTAAGTAAACTTATTATTGATTCCAGAAAGGCAGAGGCAGATTGCTTATTCTTTGCTTGGAAAGGAACCTTGACAGATGGTCACAATTATATCGATTCTGCGATAGAAAAAGGAGCTTCTGTAATTGTTTGCGAGTCGTTACCTGATGCACCAAAAGAGGGCATCACTTATTTGAAAGTTGAAAATACCTTATCTGTAGTCGGACTGCTTGCATCTGCTTGGTATGACCATCCTTCACGCAAATTGAAGGTTGTAGGTGTGACAGGGACCAATGGAAAGACGTCGGTTTGTACCCTGTTATTCGACTTGTGCAGAAGTTTGGGATACAAGGTAGGTTTGTTGTCTACTGTTGAAAATAAAATCAATGAAACGATTATACCCTCAACACACACAACACCAGATCCGGTAAGTATTCACGGACTTATTGCTCAGATGGTAGATACCGGATGTGATTATGTCTTCATGGAAGTAAGTTCGCATGCTGTAGATCAAAAGCGTATTGGTGGCATTGACTTTGATGGAGCTTTGTTTACAAATATAAGTAGAGATCATTTGGATTATCATGAGACTTTTAGAGCATATATCGATGCAAAAAAAGCTTTCTTTGATGGGCTTAAGAAAGATGCTTTTGCCTTAGTCAATAAGGATGATAAGCGAGGAATGGTCATGTTACAAAACTGTAATGCGAAACATCATAGTTTTAGCTTGCAGGCGCTGGCAGATTTTCGTGGTAATCTATTGTCCAACTCGCTAGAAGGATTGGAGATGAAAATTGATAATCACGATTTTCATAGCCCAATGGTAGGTGCGTTTAATGCAAGTAATTTGTTGGCCGTTTATGGTGCAGCAAGATTATTGGGACAATCTGGCATTGAAGTGTTGACCCACTTAAGTGCATTGAGAGGGGCGAAAGGAAGATTTGAAGTGTATAAATCATCAACAGGCATAAAGGGAATTGTGGATTATGCACATACACCGGATGCTTTGGAAAATGTACTTCAAACAATAGCAGAGTCAAATAGTGGCAGTAAGCAAGTCATCACTGTAGTAGGCTGTGGTGGAGACAGGGATAAGGGCAAACGACCGATGATGGCTAAAATAGCTGCCAATTATTCGGATCGAGTAATTTTAACTTCAGATAATCCGAGATCAGAGGATCCGGCAAGTATTCTGGATGATATGTTCGAGGGCGTAAGAGGAGTACTTGAAAGTAAGGTGTTGGTCATTGCTGACAGAAGTAATGCCATCAAAACAGCCTTTCAATTTGCTGGTCCAAAAGATATTGTTTTGGTAGCAGGTAAAGGGCATGAAAATTATCAAGAAATAAAAGGACAGCGGATTCATTTTGATGACGCAGAAGAAATAAGAAAACATTTGTAAAACAATCACAATCACTAGCGAAAACCTAACACACAATGATCTACAATTTAGCCGAATGGCTTGAGATTAATTACGATATACCTTTAATGGGCCTGTTCAAGTACATCACTTTTAGAGCAGGTCTTGCAATAGTGATTTCACTAATTGTAAGTATGTTGTTTGGTGGAAAGATCATAGCAAAATTGCGTGCCTTACAGGTGGGTGAGACTGTTCGTGATCTTGGTTTAGCTGGGCAAAAGAAAAAGGAAGGGACTCCAACTATGGGCGGGGTGATGATCATCCTGGCTATTTTGGTTCCTTGCCTTTTACTTGCCGATTTGTCCAATGTCTATGTACTTCTTATGGTATTGGCTACAGTTTGGATGGGTGCAATTGGTTTTATTGATGATTACATTAAAGTTTTCAAGAAAAACAAAGAGGGATTAAGCGGCTGGTTTAAGGTAATTGGCCAGATTGTATTCGGGTTGATCATAGCTTTAACAATGCTTTCCAGTGATGAAATGGTAGTCAGACTGGATTATGATGAAGCAGTTGCAAACGAATATAATATTGTGGAAACAGTGGAGGTTGAGCAAGCTGATGAAACGATCAAATATGCTTATGTAAAGTCTACTTTGACCAATATTCCCTTTTTAAAAGATAAACGATTTAGTTACGATCAGGTACTGTTCTTCTTGGGTGACAATGCGGAAAAATTTGTTTGGATAATCTTTATTCCAATTGTCATTTTCATTGTTACTGCTGTTTCAAATGCTGCCAATCTCACTGATGGTCTGGATGGTTTGGCAACAGGAGTTTCAGGAATTATAGCAGCTACATTATTGGTGTTCTGTTATGTTTCAGGTAATAGTATTGCAGCTGATTATCTCGGTGTTTATTTCCTCCCTAATAGTGGCGAATTAGTAGTGTTTACAGCTTGTTTACTTGGAGCTTGTATAGGTTTCTTGTGGCACAACTCATTTCCTGCAGCAGTGTTTATGGGGGATACTGGAAGTCTGGCACTAGGGGGTATCATCGGTGCATTAGCAATTTTGATAAGAAAGGAATGGCTTATCCCGATTCTATGTGGAATTTTTGTAATTGAAAACCTGTCGGTAATCCTTCAGGTAGGATATTTTAAATATACTAAACGTAAATATGGTGAAGGAAGAAGAATCCTAAAGATGTCTCCTTTACATCACCATTATCAAAAATTAGGAATGTCAGAGGTTAAGATTGTAACTCGCTTTTGGATTGTAGGTATCCTTTTAGCGGTTATGACGATACTAACCCTAAAAATACGATAAGTAATGAGAGAGCGGTTATTGGTTTTGGGAGGAGGAGAAAGTGGAGTAGGAGCAGCCATCCTCGCTAAAGAAAAAGATTTTGATGTGTTCTTGTCCGATAGAGGAAAGATCACAGATAGATATAAAAAGATGCTTGATGATGAAGGGATTCAATATGAGGAAGGAAAGCATTCTTTTGACATGTTCTTTGAATTTTCGGTAGTAGTTAAAAGTCCTGGTATTCCGGATAGCCTTGATTTTATAAAGGCTTTCCATGAAAAGGAGATTCCAGTGATTTCAGAGATTGAGTTCGCTGCCCGGTATACCGATGCTTTTATAATCGGTATTACAGGCTCTAATGGTAAAACGACCACGACAAATTTGGTCTTTCAATTATTAGAAACTGCTGGTAAAGATGTCGCTCTGGTTGGAAATGTTGGAGATTCATTCGCTTTACGTGTAGCGAAGAATCCAGCTACTATTTATGCTTTAGAGTTGTCTAGCTTTCAGTTGGATGGTATTAAAGATTTTAGACCCGATGTTTCCATTTTGCTGAATATAAGTCCAGATCATCTGGATAGATATGAGTATAACTTCGACAAGTACGCGGATAGCAAACTTAGGATTTGTATGAATCAAAGATCGGGCGATAAGTTTATTTATAATGCAAACGATCAAAAGACAGCAGAGCGAATAGGGCAAATAGATAAAGAAGTGGATATGGTTTCCTTTAATATGGATGCTCTAGATACTTTGGAGTCGACTTTCCAATGGAATAACAAAGCCCTGCAAGGTAAGCACAATCGTTTCAATGCTGCCTGTGCAATAGAAGCGGTTAGATCTTGTGGACTAAATGAGCAGGAGATTCAAGATGGCTTGGATCGCTTTACCAATGATCCACATCGATTAGAGTCATTCCTTGAGGCTGATGGGATTGAGTTTATTAATGATTCTAAAGCGACCAATGTGGAGGCTGTTTATTATGCCTTGGATGCATTGGAAGGACCCATTCTTTGGATAGCAGGAGGGGTGGATAAGGGTAATGATTATGCCGCACTGGATGAATTGGTGCATTCAAAAGTGGATGCTTTAATTTGTTTGGGAACAGATAATACACCATTGATCAACTACTACGAAAATAAAATTGAAAAACTGGTTTCGGTGGAATCACTGGAGCTAATGGTAATGCAAATAAAAGATTGGAAGCAATCAGGTATGAAGGTTTTATTATCTCCGGCCTGTGCAAGTTTCGATCTGTTTAATAATTATATGCATCGTGGAGATGCTTTTAAGGAAATAATTTTAAAAAACTTTAGAACCAAGTAATGTCTTTAGGTAATAGCTTATATAAAAATTTGAAGGGAGATAAGGTGATCTGGATGATCGTAGCCTTGTTGTCCATTATCTCTGTACTGGTTGTATACAGTGCAACAGAGGCTATTGCTTTCAAATATCGCCTTGGAAATACAGAGTCTTATCTGTTCAAGCATTTGGGGACATTATTATTAGGAGGATTTCTACTGTTTCTGTGTTATGCCATGCATTATCACAGGTTCAAAGTAGCTGCACCTTATTTGTTGGTTATAGCCGTTTTGTTATTGGTCTATACCCTCATTTTAGGTCCTACAATCAACGAAGCAAGGCGTTGGATACAAGTGCCAATAATAGGACTGACCTTCCAAACCTCTGACTTTGCTAAGATTGCATTGGTTCTTTTTGTAGCGCGGGAAATAACTAGACACAAGGACTATATAAAGGACTTTAACAAGGCCTTTAAACCAATCATTGTACCAATAATCATTATCTGTGGATTGATCGCTCCCTCAGATCTTTCCACAGCTATTATGCTTTTCGTCACCACAGCAACGATGATGTTCGTTGGTCGTGTTGACTTAAGATATATCGGCTTACTATTAGTGTTAGGAGTAGTTCTGTTTGCATTCTTGATCCTTCTGGGAGATTTATTCCCAGATTTGGTGAGAAGACAGACATGGATCTCCAGAATGAGAGAATTTTTACACGGAGGGGGGAATGATTATCACTTGGAACAATTTAAGATGGCGATCTCCAATGGAAAAGTTTTTGGAGTTGGTCCTGGGAATTCAGTGATTGCCAATACCATTCCCCATCCATATTCTGATTCAGTATATGGAACGATCATGGAGGAGTACGGACTTTTTGGAGGATTTATAGTACTGGCATTATATGTACTTATGTTCTTTAGAGTAGGTAGTATAATGACGAAGAGTGATAAGTCTTTTGGAGCACTTGTAGTGATGGGACTTGGCTTGAGTTTAGTGATGCAGGCATTTGTAAATATGGCTGTCGCAGTGGATATGGTTCCAGTTACCGGTCAACCCTTGCCATTGGTAAGTATGGGTGGTACTTCAATTATGTTTACCTGTATTTCCATTGGAATGATATTGAGTGTAAGCAAGTATGTAGAAAAAACAAACAAGAACAATAAACAAGCGGATACAAAGAATGAAGGTTCTAATTAGTGGAGGAGGCACAGGCGGGCACTTATTTCCAGCCATGGCCATAGCGGAGAAGTTAAAAGAGCAAGATCCTGAAACAAAGTTCTTATTTGTAGGAGCTAAAGGAAAAATAGAAATGGAGCGTGTCCCAAAAGCGGGATACAATATCAAAGGTCTTTGGATAAGCGGGATAGACAGAAATCTAAAAAGTCCCAAAAACTTATTATTCCCTTTGAAGCTCGTTACAAGTTTGGTGAAGTCATTCTGGATTGTATTACGGTTCAGGCCTGATGTAGGTATTGGCGTAGGAGGATTTGCCTCTGGTCCTGCTTTGTTTATGGCAAGATTATTGGGTACACCTATTTTGATTCAAGAGCAAAATTCATTTCCAGGGATTACGAATAAATTGCTCGGGAAGCGTGCCAATAAGGTTTGTGTTGCCTATGATAATATGCAGAGATTCTTTGGAGATGCTGCTATAGTCAAAACAGGAAATCCTGTTCGTAGGGTCCTGCAGGAACCTGTATCGACTAAGCAGGAAGCTGCTCAGATCTTTGAGGTCGATCCAAACAAACCAATAGTGTTTGTATTTGGTGGTAGCCTTGGTGCCAGGAGTGTGAATCGTGCATTAATGAACGCAGTGGATTTTTTCAAATCTAATCCTGATGTTCAGTTGATTTGGCAGACAGGTAAGGTATCCTATGCTGCTTGTGTTCAATCCGAATTGGCTAAACTGGATCAGGTAAAGGTGATGCAGTTCATCGATAGAATGGAGCTGGCCTATGCCTTGGCGGATGTAGTCGTAGGTAGAGCAGGGGCATTAACTATTTCTGAGTTATGCTTACAGGCAAAAGCTTCCATACTGGTTCCTTTGCCAAGTGCAGCGGAAGATCACCAAACAAAGAATGCGATGGCATTAGTCGAAGAAGGTGCAGCTGTGTTAGTTGAAGATAAAAAGCTCAAAGAGACGTTAATTCCAACAATTCAGGAATTATTGTCTGATGAAAGTAAGCGGGATTCTTTGATAAAGAATATTGCAAAGTTGGGGCAAAAAGATGCCGCAACCCTTATTGTGAAAGAAATTTATGATTTGAAAAAATAGCCATTAGATATGGGAAACAGTCAAATCAATTTAGAAGATATAAAGCTTGCCTATTTTATAGGCATCGGCGGAATTGGAATGTCAGCAATTGCTCGTTTTATGAATAAGCGAGGTATCAAAGTTGCCGGATATGATAAAACTGCCACCACACTTACCAAAACGTTGGAAAGTGAAGGTATGAAGATCCATTATACAGAAGATGTAGATGCATTACCTGGTGATATCGACCTCGTGGTTTATACACCGGCCGTACCGAAAACACATGCTGAATTCGTTTTTTTCAAGCAAGGAAATATTCCAATTATGAAGCGGGCAGAAGTTCTAGGACTATTGTCAAGAAGCCTCAACTGTATTGGAATTGCCGGAACACATGGAAAAACCACAACCTCTACTTTGTTAACCTATTTGTTGAAACAAGGTGGTCTTGATGTATCCGCTTTTTTAGGTGGTATTTCTAAGGACTTTGAGTCCAATTATGTTGAAGGAAATAGTGATTGGCTGGTTGTAGAAGCTGACGAGTACGACCGAAGTTTTCTTCATTTGAGACCTAAAATAGGTAGTATCCTTTCTGCTGATGCAGATCATCTGGATATTTATGGAGATGAAACGGAGATACTGGAAGGTGGCTTCATGGCTTATGCTCGACTTGTAGAAGATACACTGCTGGTTAATGATGCGTTTATGTCTGACTTTTCGAGGATATCAAATGCTGTAAGTTATGGAATTGACCATGGAGCTTGGAGAGCAGAGCAGGTTCGTGTAGAAGAAGGACGTTTTTGTTTCGATTTTGTAGGGCCTGATGTGCGTTGGAAAAATCTTGTTATGGCTTTGCCAGGCAGGCACAATATAGAAAATGCTGTTTTAGCACTTGCTGTATGTTGTCAGTTTGATTTGGAGGAGGAAAAGCTGAGAAATGCTTTAGCATCTTTTAAAGGTATAAGCAGAAGATTTGAACGAATCTATGAAGATGAAGACTGCGTATATGTCGATGATTATGCGCATCATCCTACTGAGCTGGATGCAGCTATCGCAGCAGCGAGAGAATTGTATCCGGATAGAAAATTAACGGGTGTTTTTCAACCGCATCTATTCAGTAGAACAAGAGACTTTGTAGATGGCTTTGCTCGATCATTAGAAAAATTAGATAAACTTTTTTTACTGGATATCTATCCAGCAAGAGAAGAGCCGATTCCTGGAGTGGATTCGGAATTTTTGATAAAGAAAATTAATCTGGAGAATAAGGTTTTATGTAAAAAGGAATCCTTGTTATCCGAATTGAAAAAAGATAGGACGGAAGTCTTGTTGACTTTGGGAGCTGGAGATATTGATACCCTGGTAAACCCAATTAAAAATTATTTGAAAACCAAGTTAAGTGAAGAATAAAATTAAAGAAGTACTGACCAACAAAGAATCCATGAAAAAGATTAAGCGTGTCGCTTACATATCTTTTTTGTTGGTCATCGTTGTAATTTCATTTTCTGCCAATAGCATGAAGTCGAATAAGGCCGTAAAAGCTTTGTTGATAGACATTGAACCTCTTGCTACAGGTAACAGAATGATTGACACTTCTGATGTTTATGAAATCGTAGAGCTTGGTTTTGGAAGCAGATTGGTGGGAGAACGCATCAGTGATATTGATGAGGCTAGAATAGAACGAATCGTATCAGAATATCCAATGGTTGCAGAAGCTGAGGTTTTCTTAAATGCACAGGATGAGCTTAATATCAGTATCGTTCAAAAACAACCTTTATTGAGAGTGATTGCTGATAACGGATTGAACTATTACATGGATAACAAAGGAGCAAGAATTCCTTTATCAAAACATGTTACCGAGCGTTTGTTGGTTGTTACGGGAAATATACCTCCTCATGTACCTAACTTTATGGAAGAAGGACCTGAGTTGTTGCAAGATATTTTTGAACTAGGAAAGATGATTCATAAAGATGAGTTCTTTAATGCTATGATAGAACAGGTTGATGTACAGGGAAAGGAGTTTGTTTTGATTCCTAAGATGGGCAGGCAGAAGATCAAATTTGGTACGCTTGAAGATGCTGAAAGTAAGTTGAAGCGATTGAAGCGATATTATAAAGAGGTGGTTGCAACCACCGGATGGAACACATATAAAACAATTGATGTTCGATTTGATAAACAGGTCGTGTGTCAGAAAAGATAAAAAATCAAAGTTAACCAGGGAAGTGAAGATAAGAGCTGTGAGAACAGTTCGATCAGCACAAAAACCACTAAACCATTACAGTTATGAAAGAAGAAGGTAAAAAGGACTTAGTCGTAGCTGTGGATATCGGAACCACAAAAGTATGCGCTGTAGCAGGATATAAAAATGCTTACGGCAAGCTGGAGGTAGTCGGCTTTGGCAAAGTCAAAAGTGAAGGTGTACTTCGTGGGGTTGTTTCTAATATTGAGAAAACAGTCAATGCTATTTCAGAAGCAGTTCGAAGAGCTGAGGAAATGGCAGGTGAGAAATTCACACAGGTACATGTCGGTATAGCCGGCCAACACATTAAAAGTCTTCAACACAGAGGAATACTAACTCGTGAATCCAATCAGACAGAGATCGGTAAGAAAGATATCGAGAAGCTGATCATGGACATGCATAAGCTTGTATTACCGCCGGGAGATAAGATTATTCATGTAATTCCTCAGGAATTCACCGTAGATAGTGAACAGGGTATTGTAGATCCTGTAGGTATGTCAGGTGTTCGCCTGGAGGCAAACTTCCATATTATTACTGGGCAGATCTCTGCATCCAGCAATATAGCTCGTTGTGTTGACCGTGCAGATCTTCAGGTTGCAAATATCACCCTGGAACCTATCGCTTCAGCTGTAGCTGTATTAAGTGAAGAAGAAAAAGAAGCAGGTGTTGCTTTGGTTGATATTGGTGGTGGTACTACAGATATCACAATCTTCCAAGATGGAATTATCAGACACACAGCTGTCATTCCTTTTGGTGGAAATGTGATTACAGCAGATATCAAAGAAGGATGTAGTGTTATGGGGGCTCAAGCTGAAAAGCTTAAGCTGAAATTTGGTGCTGCATTACTGGAAGAGGTATATGAAAACAGAATCATAACCATACCAGGTCTAAAAGGCCATCAGCCTAAAGAAATCTCAGAGCGAAACCTTGCCCGTATCATTCAGGCAAGAGTGGAAGAAATCTTTGATTATGTGCTTTGGGAGGTTCGTCGTTCAGGATTCGAGCGCAAATTAATAGGAGGTATCGTCATTACTGGTGGAGGTGCACTTCTTAAACATATTGATAAATTAGCCGCATTCCATACAGGCATGAGTACTCGAATTGGTATTCCAATTGAGCACTTAGCGCATGGTTATTCGGAAGAATTAGGCTCACCAATATATGCTACCAGCGTCGGTTTACTTATGAAAGGTATACTGGATGTTGAAAGCGGAAAGGTTAAGAAACCAAAAGTAAAGAACACTGAAACTACTGAGACCGAAGAAGAATTTACCGTAGAACAAACCTTGGCCGGAGGACCATGGTACGAGCAAATTTTTAAGAAAACCAAGGAATGGTTCGAGGCAGAGCCAGACTCGGAATTTTAATATTAACATACATAATCCCAAGCGACACACTTTGGGCTAAAAATAGCAGTTATGAAATTTAATCTAATTAATGAATCTGATGATTCTTCAATAATCAAAGTGATTGGTGTCGGAGGCGGCGGATCAAATGCCGTTAGACACATGTTTGACCAAGGTATTATAGGAGTAGATTTTGCTATTTGTAATACCGATTCACAAGCTATGGAAAATAGCGAAATTCCAACGACTATACAGTTGGGACCAACCCTTACTGAGGGTAGGGGAGCAGGCTCGAAACCCAATATTGGTAAACTTGCCTGTGAAGAAAGTATAGAAGAAGTAAAGCAATATCTGTCCAATGGATGTAAGATGTTGTTCATCACTGCCGGAATGGGTGGTGGAACCGGAACCGGAGCAGCGCCTATCATTGCGAAAGCTGCTCAGGAGATGGATATCCTAACAGTCGGTATTGTAACCCTTCCTTTTACATTTGAAGGAAGACGCAGAAGTACTCAGGGTTATTCTGGTTTAGAAGAATTAAAGAAATATGTAGATACCCTAATCATCATCTCAAACGATAAGTTGAGACAGATTCACGGGAATCTTTCACTTTCTCATGCCTTCTCACAGGCTGATGATATATTGACGACAGCAGCAAAAGGTATTGCAGAAATCATTACGGTTGCAGGTTATGTAAACGTGGATTTTGAAGATGTAAATACAGTAATGAGAAACTCAGGTGTTGCCATTATGGGTACTGCATCTGCAGAAGGCGAAGGTCGTGCTAAGAAAGCCGTTGACGAAGCATTGAATTCTCCGCTATTGGAGGATAATAATATTCGTGGTGCTAAACATATATTACTGAATATTACTT
>OMKD01000054.1 GCA_900299495.1 Sphingobacteriales bacterium | reverse complement strand
CTCCATAGCGCCGATGGTACTGCCCCCAGGGTGGGAGAGTAGGTCGCCGCCAACTCCACATAACTTAGGCCTGATCAAGCAATTGATTGGGCCTTTGTCATTTATATGATTTTAGTTTCTACATAAGGGTATTAATTTGTGATTTTTCTTATGTTTTTGTTTTATTTTAGTCAAAACAAAACGTTTATATCGACAAATTAGTGATCATGGTTAAAAGGTTCTTCATTGTTCTCATAATCTCCTTTTTTATTTCTTCATGTGGGAATAATAAAAACGATTCTTCTACTTCCAATACTGATAATCAATCAGGCGAAATATTTAATATTCATCTTTCTGATAAAACAAATATCTCTTTTACCAATAATGTATTTGAATCCAATGCAGAGAATTATCTAAACTACGAGTTTATATATAATGGTTCTGGTGTGGCTGTTGGTGATATTAATAATGATGGTTTGCCGGATATTTACTTTGCCGGTAATTCAGTTCCCGATAAACTCTATTTAAATAAAGGTAACCTCAAGTTTGAGGACATTTCAATTTCATCTGGGATAAGTACACTAAATGGTTGGAGTACAGGTGTTAATATGATTGATGTAAATCAAGACGGATTTTTGGATATTTATGTATGTCGTTCAGGGCCATCTCCAAATACGGTTAATAGAATAAATAGATTATTTATCAATCAGGGTAATAATACCTTTAAGGAAGATGCTAAAAGTTATGGTCTGGACAGTGATAAATATTCTATTCAATCTGCTTTTTTTGATTATGATCTAGATGGTGATCTTGACTTATATCTTTTAAATCACCCAGATCCCAATTTTAAGCCTAAGAAATCGTTGGATCATATGGCAGATATTCAATCGGGTGCCATAAGAACAGATTATTTCTTTGAGAATGTTGATGGGAAATTTGTAGATAGAACCTTCGATGCTAAATTATTTAATTTTGGCTTTCGCCACGGTATAGCAGTTGGCGATGTAAATAAGGATGGATACCCGGATTTATATGTAAGTAGTGATTTCGAAGAGCCAGATGCATTATATATCAATAATGGAGATAAAACCTTTTCTAACCGTATTCATGAAAGCATGGGACACATTTCCTATAATAGTATGGGGAACGAACTAGCTGATGTAAACAATGATGGTGAGCTTGATCTCTTCGTTGTGGATATGGCACCGGATGATCATTATAGATCTAAGCTGTATATGGCTTCAATGGACGTAAATCGTTTCAGAAACTTAAAAGAAGGGGGCTACCATAGTCAATATATGTTTAATACCCTACAACTAAATAACTCTGATGGTACTTTTAGTGAGGTTGCACAATATTCTGGATTAGCCAAATCTGATTGGAGTTGGGCTCCACTATTTTTTGATATGGATCATGATGGATTTAAAGATCTTGTTATTACCAATGGTATAAAAGAGAATTTCTCCTACAGAGATCTTAATAAGGATGTTCAGATAGCTACTAATGGTACTGGGCAAATAGATATTCAGGGACTTTTACAATTGGTACCTAGTGAGATCACAGAGAATCAGTTATACAAAAATATTGATGGTGTGAAATTTGAAAAACGCACTAATGAGTGGGTTTCCTCAACAAAATTCAATTCCAATGGTGTAGCAACAGCTGATTTCGATAATGATGGTGATTTGGATTTTGTGACGAATAATATGCTAGCGGAAGCTACCATTTATGAAAGCCTTGCTGCTGATAATAATTTGGGAAATTATGTAAAGATCAAGCTAAAAGGTAAGCCAGGTAATCTGAATGCAATTGGTGCAAAAATAGAGGTTAAAAGTTCATCAAATGCTCAATTAACAGAAGTTCACAGGGCAAAAGGATATCTTTCTTCTATTGATTTACCTGTTGTTTTTGGCTTAGGAAAAGATAATGTTGTTGATATAGTAATTACATGGCCAGATAATAAAGTGTCAATTCATCAAGCTATTGAAGTTAATAAAACGCATGAATTTGATTACAAGAATCAACAATTTGAAAGTATAGCTGATAAAACTACTAATGACCAATTAATTAATAAGCAGGCTGTAGGGCTAGACTTTAACCATAAAGAGGATAATTATGACGATTATAAGAATCAAATATTATTACCTCATTCTCAGTCAAATATTGGGCCTTGTACAGCAAAGTCTGATATAAATGGAGACGGTCGTACAGACCTTTTTATAGGTGGTGCTTCAGGCCAATCAGCGGCTTTGTTTATCATGCAAACGGATGGTACATACTCTAAGGTAGATAATAGCTTTAGGTCCGATAAAATGTATGAAGATACAGGAGCCTGCTTTTTTGATGCCGATAATGATGGCGATCAGGATCTTTATGTGGTTAGTGGTGGTGCACATCTTCCTGAATTTTCACAGCTATACAGAGATAGATTATATATTAATGACGGTAAAGGTAATTTCAGTAAATCAAATAATTTACCTCAAGGATCTAAAATGAATATTAGTGGTCAAGCTGTTGCAGCATCCGATATAGACAATGATGGTGATATTGATTTGTTCGTTGGTGGAAGACTAATTCCTGAAAAATATCCATATGCGCCTGAATCATATATTCTGTATAATGACAAGGGATCATTTACTCAAAAACCTTTAGGATTGAATGATCTGGTATCTTCTGCTCTATTTGGCGATGTCGATGGAGATGGATATGATGATTTGATAACTGTAGGTGAGTGGTCGGCTATAAATATTCTAAAAAATGACCGAGGTACTTTTAATCCAGCTAAAAATCTATCGATAAAAGAATCAAATGGTTTGTGGTTCTCTGTTAATGCTTCCGATGTGGATGGTGATGGAGATCTTGACTTAATCGCTGGAAATCTTGGTTTAAACACAAAGTTCAAAGCAAATAAAAAGAAGAAATTTCAAGTGTATTGCACGGATTTTGATGAGAATGGATCATATGACGTAGTATTAAGTACAAATTATAAGGGTAATGACGTTCCAACAAGAGGTAGAGAATGTTCTTCACAGCAAATGCCATTTATTGCCGAAGAGTTTAAAGATTATCATTCCTTTGCCTCTGCATCTATGGAGGATATTTATGGCGATAATCTAAAATCTGCCTTAAATAAGGAAATAAATATTTTTTACAGTGTCTTTTTGGAAAACGATGGGAAAGGTAATTTTAATATGTTGAAACTTCCTTGGCAGGCTCAAATGGCACCTATTCAGGATATCGAATTTGCAGATCTTGATGGAGATGAAAAAGACGAGGTATTTGTTGTGGGTGACCTATTCAATGTTGAAGTAGAGACTGTACGATATGATGCTTCAACTGGTGCAATCCTAAAGTGGACTGGAACTGAGTTTATCTGCATGGATAGGAAAGAAACAGGGTTTGTAGGAACAGGAGATGCAAGAAAAATAGAAGTTATCGATCAGCCTGGTGGAAAGCAAATTATTGTCCTTGCAAACAATAACGGACCTATAGAAACATTCGTTAAATAGAAACAATCTTAAAAAGGGATTCCAACATGTGGAATCCCTTTTTAGTCTTTATAAAGTAAAACAATTTATTTCCTACTTCTTTCATCTATCCCTTCTGCGATTTATTATTATTTTCGCACATAAATAATAAATGTGATATGAATAGAAAGCTTCGTTTGTCATTACTTTGGTGGCTTATTGGTGTTCTAATAACAACTGCAGTAGTATTTCCTTTTGCCGCAGAATTAATGGATAAATCTGTTTTTTGGGTAAATGTAGCTTTTGGGATAGGCTTTGTTGTGCTTGCAAGAACCCTCATTCAGCTCAGACAGACCTTGTTAGCAGATCATTTCTATTACAGATTAGTGTTCTTCATTTTATTATTTCCCTTGATATTTTTAAGTATAGAGCAGGTTAACCATTTCCAATATGTAGTAGACTATGATGATCTTAACGTTTGGTTGGCAGAAGGATTCAGTGGGGAACAATTACGCAATATGCGCTCCTACATTCAAAGTGAATTCATGTTCTTTGGCGTAGGAACAATAATAGGATCTGTATTGATGATCATTCGTTTAGTCCTCTTTACCTGGAAGACCCTTAATACTCAGGCTAGAACCTGATATGATTAGATACTGCGCTAGGATATAACTAGACATTATTAGTATTCTTTGTGTTGGAATATTTATGCTTATATCTGTGAATGCGAACAGTCCAATTAAGCTGTCTGATATTAAAAATATGATAGCTCCTATAGCTACTGATTGTTTGATTGTTTTGTTGTATTGTGCTCCAAATTGAACAGCAGAATAGACCATCCATGCTAAGACCAATGCATAAATTGGTACAGCTACAAGTAGGATGCCATTCAAACCTGATTTTAGAAGGTATAAGAACCCTACCAGATATATCGAAAGACAGGCGAGATGTACCTTGTTAAGATTTTTATTCCTATTGTTTTTTCTGAAAAATGCTATGTAAAAAACATGCGCAATTAGAAAGCTGCCAAGACCTCCAAGAAAATAGAGTTCGGACAGGCTGGAAAACATAAGTAGAATATCTCCGAGCATACTAAAACCCAAGGCTAAAAGTAGTTTTTGAATAGTGTTTATTTCCCCTCGATGTCTTGAAAGAAGATATAAACCTAGTACAGGCATTAGCAGAGGTTTTGTAAAATAGGTAAGCTCATGATTTGCAAGCTCTGCTCCGATATGTGTCAAACTTAGCGCCAGAAATATCAGTAAAATTCTATTCATCAGTTGGTGTATACCGTTACCCAGTTCTTTAGCATTCTAAGTCCTTCTTTTGTTAAAATAGATTCTGGGTGAAATTGCAGTGAAAAAATAGGTTTGCTTTTGTGCTCCATCGCCATATTAATCCCTTCTTCATTAGATGCTATTTGTCTTAAATCTTCATGTTCTCCGGATACTATAAGACTATGATATCTCATTACTTCTGTTGGTGAATCAATTGCTCTAAAGACAGGGTGGTTCTCATCAAAATGGATTAAATCTGTTTTCCCATGAACAGGTAAAGGTGCTTTTTGGGTTTTCATGCCAAAATATTCTCCAATTGCCTGATGGCCTAGACATATTCCTAATAAGGGTACATTGCATTCAAGACAATAATCTATGCATTGATTTAAAATGGGAACTTCACTGGGCTTTCCGGGCCCTGGAGATAGGATAATGGCTTTATAGGAACCTGCTCTAATTGTTTCTAAGCTTATCTCATCGTTGCGATAAACCTCAATAGACAAGCCGGCCTGTTCAAGATAATCCTTGAGGTTATAGGTGAAGGAATCATAGTTGTCAATCAAAAGTGATTTGATCATTCAATAGTTTTTTCCTCAATATCAAAAACATTTTCTTTGGACTCAGTATTTTCCTCCGTTATTTCTCCAACTTTATCAATAAAGTCTACAGAGCCTTCCCAGAATTCCAATATTGGATCCTTGAGGTAAGACATGAAAGCCCATGTTTTTTCTGGAAATTCTTCTAAGTAGTCATACGTATAGGATGAGTTTTCTGTTTCTCTGTCAATAAGATTGGATGCTTTTGCGAAATAAAGTAACAGGCTATAGATCAATACCATAAAACCTGAAACAAGCATTCCTCCAAAGATCTGATTGATGATATTGATATTAGCTTTCTCTAGAAGATTTTCGATCACATTTGCGATAAACCTTACGATCATCATGGTCAATAGAAAAGAAAGGACCAGACCAACAATATACATAGCAGGATTGTCCGTATCGAAGGCATCTTCTAAAATACGCTGGATCGGAAGAGCAAACTTAATTGCTGCGACTACACCAATAAGATAACCGAAGATCTTAAAGACAGTTTCTAGTATACCTTTGGAGTATCCGGTGAGAAATCCATAGCCAAACGCAATTGCGAACAGTATGTCTATTATCATTTAAGTGATTTTTGGATCGTTTATTCAATTTATATCAAATAAATGGATATAGCTAAAAAAAACATGGAATTTAGATGAATAGCGGATTTACAGCTATAAAAAAAAGCTGACCCTTAAGAAAAGGTCAGCCTGAATTAATAGTTTCCTAAAAAGGTTTATATTTTGACAAAGCGAAGCGCCTTGTTTAACTTTTCATTGTTTATGCTAATGATATAATAACCAGCTTTTAGTTGTGAAGTTTCAATACTTAATGTTTGAACACCTCCAGTAATCTCGACGGATTGACTGATTTCTACCTTTCCTGAAATTGAACGTACTTCAAGTTGGGCATTCATCTGCTCAGAAGCATTGAATTGGATCTTTACGTCTTCACTACTCGGGTTAGGGAATAGTTTGATTTGATCTAATTTTGTAGTTTGGTTTATAACTACAGACGTATTTTCCTGAGATTGTTCAGTAAGCATATCATTTGCACCTGTTCCTCCATTACCACAAACTTCAATTAATACATCATCAATATAAACCCAGTCCTGGTTTCCTGATGCGTCACATCTGAATCTAAGTTTTGTATTTGCAGTAAATGGTCCAGTAATAGTAACAGCATCAAATTCTCTCACATTGTTTACAAATTCATCATTTAGATTCCATTCTTCAACTGTTGTAAAGCTTGATCCTCCATTTGTTGAAATTTGTAACCAGAAGTCCTCATTTGCGTTGTCCATACTATTTGTGATATAGGTGAAGTCAACTCGTATTTCATCATAAGAAGATAGATCCATATTGTCAGTAGTCATTGTAGACGTAGATGTATTATCTCTAAGTCTTACAGATCCAATTCCTGAGTAATTATAAGAGCCATTATCTCTTAGAACACAATCAGTTCCATCATCATTCCAGATACCCCAGCCTGAATCGAAATTATTGAAATTATAAGTAGAGAAGGTACATGGTCCACCTCCATTATCAACTATTGTAACTGTAGTGGAAGCTGTACATCCATTAGCATCTGTTGCAGTAATGGAATAGGTGCCTGCGCCTAGATTGTTGACTGTTGCAGTTGTTGCTCCTGTTGACCACAGATAGCTGTATGGGCTTGCACCGCCTGATACGATTGCTGATGCAGACCCATTGTTTCCACCATTTGCATCAGTAGTACTTGTACTGATAGACACTGGAGAAGAAGGTTGAGTAACCTGTGCAGTAGCCGTAGCTGTTGAAGTTCCATCACTTACTGTAACTGTGTAGCTACCTGCAGATAGACCTGTTATTAAGGTACCTGTTCCTCCATTTGACCAAGTGTAAGTGTATGATCCTGAGCCGCCACTTGCAGCAGCTGCAGCAGAACCATTAGATCCGCCAAAACAGCTAACATTAAATGTCGCACTTGCTGATACAGTTAATGGAGGATTACTGTTGCCATTTATGCAGAAATTGGTTGTTTCACTACTTGTAAATTCGCTTCCACTCGCAAGAACAGATCCGTTGCTGTCATCCGTAAGAGAATATGATCCTGAACCATAGCCACAACAAATCCCATCACCAAAAGAATCATAAATTGTAAAGTCGTAACATCCATCCGCTAAACATATGTTTTCAGTTACAGTAGCTCCAGCTCCAAGACCTCCGTAATTTCCTCCCGATGCCAATTCATTTCCGTTTGCATCTTTAATATCCCAGGAAGTTTCTCCAGGATAATTATCAAGATTGATGGTTAGTGTTACACCATTATTTCCTATGTAAACGGATGAACTTGCACTATCATTATTTGTATTGTCGTCAGATTGATTGTTCGGGTTCGATGTTGAAGCCTCTACAGTATGGCTTCCTGACGCAATAGTTATAGATGGAAGTGTTACTGATGTAGAACCCAAACTTGCTAAATTTCCAGTCCAGTTATATGTGCTTACTGTTGATCCATCAACAGATACAGAAATGGTAGTTGATGTTAAAGTGTTATTCCCGTAATTGTTAAGTGTAACAATAGGATTTACTGTTCCGCTACACAGGTTACCTGTTGGTGCATTTATACTACTTATACCAGCATCATTTGCAGTATTGCTGCTAACCGATAAGACTGCATTAAGTGCATTTACACGGCCATAACCTAAGTCAGTTGACCAAGTTCCATTCGGTTGAGATGCATTAGTGCCATAAGAGTATGAACCCGCTTTATCACATGTGCTTTCTAATGCAAATCTTGCTTGTGTCTCAGTCAAACTTGGATCTGCCGATAATACAAGTGCCATTACCCCTGCAGCATTAGGACATGCTGATGAAGTACCGTTGAATGAAGGGGTGTAATCACCATTTGAATAACCTGCTGGACCAGAGATATCTGTTGCGTATATTTTTACACCTGGTGCTGCTACATCCGCTCCATTTCCATAATTGGAACCCCACCAGGTTTCACCATCACAAGAGCTTGGGTTTTTACGTTCATTACACATACTCATTGCAATTACACTAATCGTTGGCGCATAGGTTGCAGGATATGAATTCGCGCCATTGCTGTTACCCGCTGCAAATAGTACTGGAGCACCTAAGCCTGAGCGACCATTATTTACTGCTCCGCTGATTGCATTATTTATCGTAGATGAGGAAGATCCACCTCCCCAGCTATTACTCAAAATATCTGCATTTGCGGTTTGCCAAGACCAGTTAAGAGCATCACCGATGATTGCATTAGAAGTTACCCAGTTCCCATTTGAATTTGAGTAAGCAATTCTAACTGGTATGATCTTACAATCATATGCTACACCTGCCATACCAATACCGTTATTTGCCGAGGCAGCTACTATACCAGCACATGCAGTTCCATGTGCATCGTCACCCGATGGACCACCGTTTGAACCAAGTCCTGTTGCGTCATAGCCAGGAAGTAGGTTGTTGATTAGATCAGGATGGTTAAGGTCAACACCTTCATCTAGAATTGCAACTTTGATATTGGAGGAGCCTGTCGTACTGCCCCAAGCTTGAAATACTTTCATATCCGCACCTGCAATACCTCCGTATTGGGAAGTATTGGAGCCTGTGTTTTCTAAAGACCATTGCTGACCAACTGCCGGGTCATTTGTGTTTAGACTTTTCATGATTCTGAGGAAATCAGGCTCAGCGTAATCAAATATATTTGTTTCGTGAAGGATGTTTGCAAGTTCAAGCGCATTTGTTTTTTGACTATTCTGAACTTCTACATGATAAAGTGAAGGATCAAATCTATTAGCTCCTAAAACTATTGCATCATATTCGTTTGCAAATTCATTTAGATATTGCAAATCACTTACCTCATTGATTCTTACTAATACCTGGTCCATGACACCATGCAGTGTTCCATCCTTATGGGTAAGGAAATGACCTGCGTATCTAATAGCAGGATGGTCGTTTAGTTCATCAATTAATTGGTAGAGCTCTGTATCTGTACTAATGTTCTCAAGCTCAATTAAGGTTAGTTTTGGTGACGGTAATAACATTTCTCTTTCGAGTGGCTTTATATTATCAAATTGGTCCGTGATTAGTTTTTGAGCTTCAAAATCCTGACCTCCATTAAATTGGATCAGAATCTTTTGCTTTGATAGTTCAAGATAGGTTTTGCCTTCTGGCGCGTAATAATGATTTTGAGCATTTACGTTTAGGAATAAGCATAAGAATGCCCCCAACGTAAGAAGTAATCTTAACATCATAAATAAAAAATTAATTAAGTGATAATATTAATCTAAACGGGTGGGTGATATCTATCTTAATATATGGTTAATAAATATGTTGTTAAAATTTTGTTTTATTTATTTTTTGTTTACTTAGGGAATGGTCTGTTTTGGGGGGTAAATGGAGTTTTTAGTTTGTTTTAGTTTGGTGCTTTAGGTTGTTTTGTTTTGTCAAGGATTGGTTTTGAAGACCTTTAGTATGCTCGTCTTTCTGATTGACTTACTTATAGTTTTTCCAAAGTCTTATTATTTTTACATAAAATTTTGATCATCAGTTAAACGTAAAAGTCAAAAGCTTGTTTATTATCTATGATTAAAGATTAAGGACTTTTTTAATTTAGAAATGAAAGATTCGTAGACAAATTTTTGACATAATAAGGCAGTGGAGTTGTAAACTATTTTTGTGCAGTTATGTTTTATCCCTATCGAATTCAAAAAATAAAGTTATGGTTTTAGACCGTTCAGATAAGTTAGCCAGACAGGCAGAGGCAGTTATTCCAACTCCATATGGAGATTTAAATATGGTTGCATATTCATTTAACAATAGTGAGAAAATGCCTCATATCGCAATGGTACATCCTGAGATGGATCCAGATGCAGGTCCTGTACTCGTTCGTTTTCATTCAGAATGTATAACTGGTGATTTGTTTGGTTCAAAGAGATGTGATTGTGGTGAGCAGCTGGATAAGGCCCTGGAGATGGTTTCAGAACATAAAGGTATCGTGGTTTACTTACGCCAGGAAGGTCGTGGTATCGGAATCATTAATAAGCTAAAGGCATACAAGCTACAGGATACTGGTCTGAATACCATTGATGCTAATTTGCACTTGGGGCTTGAGGTAGATAGTCGGAATTATTCTGGTGCTATGGATATATTGAAAGATCTTGGAGTACATGAGGTAAAACTAATGACCAATAATCCATTAAAACTTTCATCCTTCGATAATTCAGGAATCAAAGTAGTTGGAAGAGAACCAATTATCATAGATGCACAAAAAGAAAACTTAGGTTACTTAGAAACCAAAAGAGACTTAATGGGGCATATGCTACAGGGATAAAAAAAGCCCCGATCGTTTTGATCGGGGCTTTTTTTATCCTTCTACTTCAGGCATTTTACAATCCTCTCCAGGTACTCTTCCGCATACGTTACATTCTCCCATTTCATTTTTGATCATAGGATTGTTCGAGGCACAAGATCCTCTGAATTCCTGCCCGGTAAAAATATGTCTGATATTGATTAATAGGAAGGCTATACCAAAAGCCCCTCCGATTACAATAAATGTGCTTAAGAACTCCATTAAATACGTTTTTAAAGGAACAAAAAAGGTCAAATAAGGTTTTAACCTTTATCTTCGCAAAAATACATTAAAAAAATGGAATACTTAAAATACAAGGATAAAATGACAGCTTTTGGTCGTTTGCTCAAGATCATGGACGAACTTCGAGAGCAATGCCCTTGGGATCGAAAGCAAACCTGGCAGTCCCTTCGCAATTTAAGTATAGAGGAGATGTATGAATTAGCAGATGCTATTCTGGATGAAAATGTTTCTGAAGTCAAGGAAGAATTAGGGGATATTTTGTTGCATATGGTCTTTTATGCAAAAATTGCAGAAGAAAAGGAATTATTTGACATTTCAGATAGTTTGCAATTTGTCTGTGAGAAACTTATTGCAAGACACCCCCATATTTATGGAGACCTTGATGTTAAGGATGAAGAGGAGGTTAAACGAAACTGGGAACAACTCAAACTTAAAGAGGGGAAGAAGTCTGTTTTACAAGGTGTTCCAAATTCACTCCCTGCTATGGTAAAAGCTTATCGCATGCAAGAAAAAACGGCACAAGTCGGTTTTGAATGGGAAAACAAGGATCAAGTTTGGGATAAAGTTCAAGAAGAATTTGAAGAGTTTAGAGCTGAGTTGAAGGGAGCAGATCAGGAAAGGAAAGAAGAAGAGTTTGGTGATTTGATATTTTCCTTGATTAATTATGCAAGATTTGAGGATATAGATCCAGAGACAGCCCTTGAACGTGTAAACAAAAAATTCAAGCGTAGATTCGAGTATATTGAAGAAAATGCACCCCAATCCTTGACAGATATGTCTTTAGAAGACATGGATGCCTTGTGGAACGAGGCTAAACATAAAGAAAAGTGATATTTTTAGTTTCTTTTGTTAAATTTGATAATACAAATAAGTGTAGGAACAAATGAAGAAGATTGAACTGGATATAGTAGCGCTTTCACAGACTGTGGCGCAATCAAATAATTATGCAATAGTATTAGGCGAAAAGAATGGTAGCAGACGTCTTCCGATAATTATTGGAAATTGTGAAGCTCAATCAATTGCCTTAGCTTTAGAGGGAATGCAACCTACACGTCCTCTTACCCACGATTTAATCAAAAATATTTTTGGAACCTTTGCCATTGAGTTGAAAGAAGTCGTAATTAATAACCTTTTGGAAGGGATATTCTATGCTCGTCTTATCTGTTCAATAAATGGGGAGATCTTTGAAATAGATACCCGTTCATCAGATGCTATTGCCTTAGTCGTAAGACACGAATGTCCGATTTATACCTATGAATTTATTCTAGAAGCTGCTGGTATAGAGTTTAAGGATGTAGAAGGAATCGAAGAAGGTGAATTATCTAAAGAAGAAACTGAAAAGTTTGATAAGATAGAACTAAGTTCGGAATTGAGTGATTCAGAGTATTCAGGATTTACCCTAAGTAAACTTAAAAAGATGCTTGCAGAGGCTATCGAAAAAGAAGATTATAGGGCAGCTGCTCAAATTCGGGATGAACTGAAAAACAGATAAAAAAAGAGGGACAAATTTTGTCCCTCTTTTTTTATAATGT